>JANOZI010000502.1:0-11471 GCA_031429375.1 Acidobacteriota bacterium
AGCGGTGCCCTACACGCGACAGCACCGCTAAAGCGGTGCCCTACATGTAGGGCGCCCCTTTATGGGGCGCCGCCGGATAAAAAATCCCGGTTGCGCTGAGACCGTATCCGAGGCCGGTTCAATTTGCAATCGACGGGTGTAGGATTCAGCTGCTCCACGCTTGAAAGGTGACGCCCATGAGAATGAAACGAAGAGAATTTCTGGCGGCCGGTCTCGCCTTGAACATCAGTCCGATCGCGACGGCGCTGGCGCAGCAAGGACGGGGCGCGACTCCGACTCGAACGGCGAAGACGACCAGGATGTTCAAGTCGCCGGGCCCGTATCCCAACGCGCTCGCCGTGATGACCGACGGACCAGGCGGCTTGTGGATCGGCCAGCAGAAGGTCACACCTGAAAACGCGCCGACGTACAACCTGCCACTGGACCCGAACAGGGAGGAGGCCGCGTGGCTGGTCGATTGGAGCGGCAAGCTGATCAAAACGGTCACCACCCAGTCGCGCAACACGTCCGGCATGGCGTACGGGAACGGCTGCGTGTGGATGGGCGCCAACGCCGACCCCTACGGCATCTTTCAAGTCGACCTGAACTCGAGGCAGCTCAGCCATCGTCAAATTCCGCTCAGCATCGACGGCAAGGGTGGTGGTTGCCATGGTGTGAAGTGGCACGACGGCAAGCTATGGATTGCCGCGCTGCGCCTTGGCGGCATTCTCCGCGTCGATCCGGCGACGTGGGTGCCCGAAGCGCTGATCCGCGTGAGTTCGGTGGAACGGCCTCGGCTTCATGACGTGGCGTTCGACAACGACGGCCATATCTGGGTGGTGACGGGCAATAACAGCGCGACCTACGCCGAGGGGAAAGCCGGCCTGAATAAATATGACGGCAAGACCGGCCAGCTCCTCATGACCGTGGAACTGGCGCCGGGATCGTGCGACCCGCACGGGCTGGTGTGGCACGAGGGACGTCTCATCAGCTGCGATGCCGGCATTCACCCGGGATGGAAAGGTAATGAGAGCCCGCACACGGGCTACATCTTCAGCATCGACATCGGCTAGATGGACGATCGCATACGCGCGCTGGCGGAACAAGTCTGGCGCTACCATCAGCTGAATCATCAGCTGACCAGCGCCGACGTCATCCTGGTGTTGTGCAGTCACGACAAGGCCGTCGCCGAGCGGGGCGCGCAGCTCTTCCTCGAAGGCTGGGCGCCGCTGCTGATTTTTTCCGGCGGGCTCGGATCGATCACCAGCCGTCTGTGGCACGAGCCGGAAGCGGATCAATTCGCCGCGATCGCCATCAAGATGGGTGTGCCGCGAGAGAGCATCCTCATCGAGAACCGGTCGACCAACACCGGCGAGAACATCCTGTTCACGAAACAGTTGCTGGCCGGGAAGCATCTCGAGCCACGCACGTTCATCCTGGTGCAAAAGCCGTACATGGAGCGCCGCAGTTATGCGACATTCAAGAAGCTATGGCCGGAGAAAGAGGCGCTGGTGACTTCACCCCGAGCATCTTTCGAAGAGTACTTGCGTGGTTATTCGAACGAAGCGCTGTCGAGCGACGATGTCGTCAGCATCATGGTGGGAGATCTGCAACGGATTCGGCTGTATCCGGCCAGGGGATTTCAGATCCCGCAGGACATCCCGGACGAAGTCTGGGAGGCCTTCGAAGAATTGGTCGCAGCTGGCTACGACCGGCACTTGATCGACGTAGTATAGGCCCGCATTAACGGCACCCCTGAAGGGGTGCCCTACTTAGCTTGCGTCGACGCGTTGATGGCTTGGAGGCTCCGATGAAACCGCTCTACGTGGTTGTGATTCTTTCGCTCGGGACGCTGGCGGCGGTATCCATGGAGGATGCCGCGCAGGCGCAGGCACCGGTCCTGCGGATCATCGCATTCGGTGCGCACCCTGACGACGCGGAACAGAAGGCCGGTGGCGTGGCGGCCCAGTGGGCGGCCCAGGGGCACAAGGTCAAGTTCGTGTCGATGACCAACGGCGACGTCGGCCACTTCGCCATGGCCGGCGGTCCGCTCGCGCGGCGGCGCAAGGCCGAAGTCGAGGAGTGCGCGCGCATTTTCGGGATCGAGACCGAGGTGCTCGACATTCACGACGGCGAGCTGATGCCGACGCTCGAGAACCGTAGGACCGTAGCGCGGCTGATTCGCGAGTGGCAGGCCGACATCGTGCTCGGCCACCGGCCGTACGACTACCACGCCGATCACCGTTATACCGGCGTCCTGCTCGATGATGCAGCGGTGCTGGTCGTGGCGCCGTTCTTTGTGCCGGACACGCCGCCGCGGCCGGTCAATCCCGTCTTCCTCTATTACTCCGATGGCTTTCAGGACCCCAAGGCTTTCACCCCGACCTTCGTCGCGGGGATTGACAACGTGGCCGACAAGAAATGGCGGTGCATCTCGGCGATGCCCTCGCAGTTCGGCGACCGGGACTCGTGGCAGGGACGGACCCGGCCCGACGTGCCGGCCGGCGATCGCGAACGCGAAGCGTACCTGCTTGATTTGGCCAAGCAGCGCACCCAGGCCGTGGCCGAGCTGTACCGCGACCGCCTGATCGCCTTGCACGGAGCGGCGGTGGGAAAGACGGTGAGGTACGCGGAGGCGTTCCAGCTGTCGCAGTATGGCCGTCAGCCAAGCCCGGAGGAGTTGAAACGTTTGTTTCCGCCGCCGCAGTGATGACGATTTTCCCCGCGACCGATTCAGCGGAGGCGTGCCGGAAAACGTGAGGACGTCAGGACCGTCGTGCCCACGCTGGTGCGCTGGATGATGAGCGCGGAGGCGTCGGGACGTGACTCGATCAACGCAAGGCCGCGGTCCGCGCCCAATACGCTGATGGCCGTGTCGAGTCCGTCGGCGTCGAGACCGTGCCGTGCGATAACGGTGACCGTGATGTCGTCGACCAGACCCATCCCGGAAGACGGGTCGATGATATGGGAGTAGCGGCGCCCATCAATATCGAGGTGCTGCTCGCTGCTGCCCGAGGTGGAGACGGCCGCGTTGGTCAACTCCAACACCCGAGGCACGCTCACGATCGACGGGTCGCCCGAGTGGACGCCGATTCGCCAGCCGCGCTGCCCGGGTGGTGCATCGCTGAACGCGAGATCGCCGCTCAGAGCCACCAGGGCGCTCGAAACGCCACGGCCGTCAATCACCTCGATGGCCGCGCTTGCGGCGTAGCCCTTGCCGATGGCGCCGACGTCCAGCGCCATGCCGGCCATGTCGAACATCACGGTCCGACGCGCGGCGTCCAGATGGAGCTTGCGGAAGCCGCTGCGGGTGGCGGCTTCGTGCACGGCGGCGGGATCGGGCACGCGCGCGGACTTCCGGGCCTCGCGCCAGAGCCGGATGGCGGGCCCCTGCGTGATATCGAACGCGCCGCCGGTCGCCTCAGCCAGCTCCTGCGACCGAGCGAGGATGGCGAACAGATCCTCGCTAACAGGCACCGCACGACCGACGGCGGTTTTGCAGACGTGGTTCAGCTCGCTGTCTGGCCGGTAGTCAGAGAGGATGTCGTCAAGGGCTCGGATGCGATCGAAGGCGGCGCCGAACGCGCTCTGGGCCACGCGCTCGCTCGGCGCGTAGACCGTGATCCGGACGAGCGTGCCCATGTGAGGCTCAACCGCCTCATAGCGCGCCAGTTCGGGCCGGGTCAAGCCGGCGAGCGCGACGATCGCGAAGCTGAGGGCGAGGAACCAGTGCATTCGTCAGTAGGGATCCAGCGCGACACCGTTGTGCCAGGCGCGATACATCTCTTCAACGCCGGGCAGGGTGGCGGGACGCACGAGGCGGAAGCCAAGCCACTGCGCGTCGGTCATGTACCAGATGCTCTTGGGGAGTTGCGGATCCTGCCTCTTCCACGCAGCAGCGGACGGCACACGGGCCGCGCACCTCACATCCGTTTCCTCGTCGTGCCACGAGCCGCCGCGGACGGCATGAGGATACGGAGCGGTGGACTTCACCCACGGATTCTCCGTCGCCGCGGCCGTGTACGGCGCGTATTGATCGAGGGTCCACTCCATCACGTTGCCGAGCATGTCGTACAGCCCCCAGGCGTTGGGCTTCTTCGTGCCAATCGTGTGATAGGTGCCATCGACAAAACCCGGCAGGGCTGAATTCTTCGCAAACCACGCGTAGTCCATCAGCGGCCCAGCGTCCGCCTTCGCGCCGGGGCCCGACCCGCGTGAGGCGCTTCGGCGAGACAGGCCGCTGATGGCGGGCTCCGCGCGGCACGCGTACTCCCACTCCGCCTCGGTCGGCAGGCGGTAGTACTCGCTGGTCTTCGCACTCAGCCACTGCGCGAACGTGTTCGCGGCGTGCTGGGTCATGCTGATGGCCGGAAAGCCTTTGTTCCCGCGGCCGAAGCTCATCTCGAGGTGCGGAGCCGTCGGGCGGCTGACCGCGTCCACCAACGCATCCGGGTGATCAAGCTCTCTCGCCTGGTCGGCGAACATGAACAGCAAGTATGCGTCCCACGTCACTTCGTGGGTCTGCATCCAGAACGCGCCAAGGCGCACCTTGTGCTGTGGCTGTTCGTCACGCTTGGCCCCGGGGCCGGCGGATCCCATCAGGAACTCGCCGGCGGGCACCGGAGCCATCCTGTACGTGACGGTCGTATTCGGGATGGTGACGTTGTACGCCGCGGGCACACCGCTGGTGCTCTTGCTCGCCCGCTCCTCGATGCGCACGCGGATCCGCTGGACTGCAGCCAGTTGCCGCGGGTCGATCGCCTTGTCAGCTTGTTGCGTGAGAGGGGCGGTCCCCGCCATGGCCACGAGGGCCATCGCGAGGACTGCCGAGTAAGGCCGTTTCACTTCTACGACTAGATCACTGTTGACTGGCCGGGTAGCGCCAGGCCGGGCACGTCGTGCTTCGCGTTCCAGTCGACCGGCTTCGGCACCAGGCTCACCTGCGAGTTCAGAGCCTGTTCCCAGGTGACCTGCTGGCCGGTGTAGGCCGCGTGGCGGCCCATGATCGCCAGCAGCGTGCTGGTGGCCAGGTTCAGATCGTCGTTCTTGGGTTTTCCGGACCGGATCGACGCGAATAGCACGTCATGTTCGCGCTGGTACATGTCGTATTCCTCGCCCTGGAACTGCCATTTGATCTGGCCGTTCGGCCCTTCGATCCGCGGCCGGCCGCTTCCCAGCATCAGGGTCCCGTCGGTGCCAATGACGTAATCGAGCGTGCCGTTGAAGCACCCTGTGGACTGGCGGTTCGCCAGGAAAACCCGGTAGCCGTTCGGAAAGGCGTAGTTGACCGCGAAGTGGTCGTAGATGTTGCCGCCGTTGGCGGGCACCGCACGGCCGCCGACTCCGACTGCGCTCAGCGGCGGCTGATCGTTCATGACCCACATGATCTTGTCGGCGTTGTGCACGGCCTGCTCCACGAGGCTGTCGCCGCACGTCCACGTGAAGTTGTACCAGTTGCGAATCTGCCACTCGATATCGCTCACGCCGGCCGGGCGCGCGCTCTCGGGCGGCATCGGCTTGACGGGGTTCGTGTAGTAGGTCGAATAGTGCGCGACCAACCGGCCGATGGCGCCGCTTCTGACCTGCCCGATCGCGTCCTGGATCATGTTGTTGTAACGCCAGCACATCCCCGAGACGAGCGCGAGGTTTTTCGACTGCGCCAGCTTCTGTGCCGCCATGACCTCCCGTACCCCCGGCGAGTCGACCGCACAAGGTTTTTCGCAGAAGACGTGCTTGTTCGCGTTCACCGCCGTCGTCAGGTGCTGCGGCCGGAAGCCGGGGGGCGTCGCCAGCAGCACGACGTCGACGCCGCTGTTGATCACCTCGTTGTAGCCATCCAGGCCGACGCAGGCGTGGTCAATCTTTACCCGCGCCCCGAACCGCTCGCTGCCTTTCAGCCGGCTCACCGCCTGCTCGACGATGGCCTCGTCGATATCGGCGACGGCCGTCAATTCGTTGCTGGGGTCCGCGATCAGCGCTTGTCCGGCCGCGCCGAGGCCCCGGCCGCCGCAGCCCACGAGGCCGATCTTGACGGCATTAGTGACCGTCTGGCCAGAGATGATGCCGGGGAAGCCGGCCGCAATCACCCCGGCGACCGTCCCGCTCTTCTTTAGGAAGTCGCGCCGCTCAATCTTGTTGGCTGCCTTATCGGGTGGGGTTGCCATGGCCATAGCCTAACCGAAAATACCGCGCGCGCTTCAGGAAGACCCAGGGATCGGCCGCCGTGTGGTAAAAGTGACCGCATGTTTGCCCGTGTCCTCGCCTGCTGCCTCACCGTCGTGGCCTTCTCAGCCTCAGCTGAGGCGCGTCAGAACGATCCCAACCAGAAAGAGTGGCTGCAGCTCTTCAACGGCCGTGACCTCAGCGATTGGGTCATCAAGTTTGCCCATCACGATCTTAAAGAGAACTTCAACGATACGTTCCGCGTGGAAGATGGACTGCTGAAAGTCCGCTACGACAAGTGGCCGGCCTTCGATCGGGAGTTTGGCCACATCTTCTACAAGGAGCCATTCTCGTACTACCTGCTGGCGGCCGAGTATCGCTTCGTGGGCGAGCAGCTGCCAGCCGCTGGTCCGGCGCTCGCCTGGGCCAAACGCAACAACGGGTTGATGCTGCATGCGCCCGATCCGAAGACGATGCTGAAGGATCAGGACTTCCCCATCTCGATCGAGGTGCAGCTGCTGGGCGGCCTGGCTGACGGCAAGCCGCGGACGACGGCGAATCTGTGCACGCCGGGCACGCATGTCGTGCTCAACGGTCAGCTCCACACGCCGCATTGCACGAATTCCACGTCCAAGACGTACGACGGCGACCAGTGGGTGCGAGTGGAGGTCCTGGTCCACGGCGACGAGCTCATTCGACACCTGATTGATGGGCAGACGGTCCTCGAGTACACCAAGCCGCAGATTGGCGGCGGCTCCGCCTCACCCACGGATCCGGCAGTAAAAGTCGACGGCACCCCGTTGACGAGCGGATACATCGCGCTCCAGGCCGAGACGGGACCGACCGACTTTCGCAAGGTCGAGCTGATGAACCTGGTGGGATGCACCGACCCGAAGGCGCGCAACTACAAGACGTATTTCGTGAAGTCGAACGCGTCGATGTGTCGCTACTGATTTGGCGGACGGAGCTCGCAACATGGCCGGTCATCGAGCGCTTGGTTTCGTTCTTCTGTGTGTGACCGTGATGGCTATGACAACCAGAGCTGAGATCCAGTTCGAAAAGATCAAGTGCCTGAACCAGCCAAACTGTTATCGACTGTCGAACGCGGTGGTCGAAATCATTGTCACCACCGACGTCGGCCCCCGCATCGTCCGCTACGCGTTCATCGGTGAAGACAACCTGCTCGGCGAGACCGGCGACGACATGGTCAAGACCGAGCTCGGCATCTGGAAGCCGTTGGGCGGTCATCGTCTGTGGACCGCACCCGAAGCGATGCCGCGCAGTTACTCGCCGGACAACGATCCGGTCGCCTTCACCATCGAGGGAAGCACGATCCGGCTCGTCCAGCCGGTGGAGCCGAAGACCGGCATCCAGAAAGAGCTGGCCGTGACGCTCGATGGTACGGGAACAGCGGTCACCGTGCTGCACCGGCTGACGAATCGAAACGTCTGGGATATCGAGGTATCGCCCTGGGCGCTGACGATCATGAACGGCGGGGGTGAAGTCATCGTGCCGCACGAACCCTACCGGTCGCATGACGAATACCTGCTGCCGGCGCGGCCGCTCGCGCTGTGGCATTACACGGATTTGTCGGATCCGCGTTGGACGATGGGCAAGAAGTACATCCGGCTCAGAACGAACGCGCAGCTCAAGGAGCCGCAGAAGGTCGGCATCGGGAACACGCAAGAGTGGGCCGCCTACCTGCGAAATCGTACGCTGTTCGTGAAGCGTTTCCCCTGGGTTGCGGGTGCCACCTATCCGGATTTTGGAAGCAACACGGAGACCTACACGGCGGGCACATTCATCGAGCTGGAAACGCTGGCCCCGCTCACGCGGCTCGGGCCTGGAGGTTCGGCGGAGCACGTCGAACGCTGGTTCCTGTTCAGGAACGTCGACGCGGGAACATCAGAGCAGTCGCTGGATGCGGCGCTGGGGCCGCTCGTTGCCCAGACGAGTCTGCGATAGGCCACAGCTTAGACGCGGATTGACCGGCGTTTCAGCGCTGATGGTCCCTCCACAACCACCGCAGCGAGTCCGGCAGGATCGCGCGTCCGTGTCGGTTGTTGTGAAACCCCTGTCCGTACTCGAACCGGTAGTCGTACCTGGCGTAGGCGAGCGACTTCGCCAGCGTGAGGTTCGCGAGCGGCCAGTTGCCGTTCGCGTTGTCCAGATCGTTCGCGCCGTCCTGGAGAAAGACGCGGATCGGCTTGCCGGGCGTCTTTCGGACGAGCGCTTCGTAGTTGTGTCCGCCTTCGCGCCGGGTCGAGCCGCTGGCGATGTTGGTGAAGCTGCCGACCCATGACAGCACCTTGCTGAACTCAGTGGGCCGCTCCCACGCGACGGTGAACGCGCAAATCCCGCCGCTGCTGGAACCCGCGATGGCGCGGCTCGCCGCGTCGTGGCGGAGCTTCACCGTCTTTTCCACCTCGGGGAGGATCTCCTCCAGCAGAAACCGTGCGTACTGATCCGACAGCGTGTCGTACTCGAAGCTGCGATTGGCACGGTTGTCCTTGAAGACGCCCGGCTGGATGAAAATGCCGACGGTGACCGGCATGTCGTGCTTGGCGATCAGGTTGTCGAACACAGCCGGGACAAAATCCTTCACGCCGGCGCCGTCCTGAAACACCATCACCGCGGCGGGCGCCTCCGGTCGGTATTGCGCCGGCACATAGACCCACCAGTCGCGTGTGGTGCCGCTGAAGATCTGGCTGTCCCACTTTGGCATCTCTTTGAGGACGCCTTTCGGAACGCCCGGCTGCTCGCGGCTGTCAACGTGCGTTTCGTACACCTCCAGTTGCCCGCCGCCAACGCGCCGATCGCCGATCTCGTAATGCCATGTCATCGCGGTGCCGTGCGAGAGCGTCACGACTGCCGCGTAGACACCGCCGGCTCCGACGGGCGTCAACGGCACGTTGAAGCCGTTGCCGATATCGGCGGACACCCGCGGGACGACGTTCGCCGGCAGCGCCGGCGCCTCGATCGCCCACGCCACCGTCAGCTCGTCGATCTTCGGCGCCGCGCCCTTGAGCAGCGTCTCTCTGCCGCCGAAAGAGCCACGGATGTGCTCCGCCAGCCGCTCGGCGTCTTCACCCACCGGTTTCGCCGCGAGCGCCGCCGCGAGCGACTTCGGCGTGAGCGACGCGCCGTCCTGCGCACCGCCCGATCTTCCGGTATAGAGAAACTCGAGGATCGACCCGGCGTTTTCGACCTTCGATGCCGGCCTGCCCGACTCGTCCTGGGTATTGCCCCCGACGTCGGTTGCGATATACACCGCAAGGCCGTCGGGCCGTACCACCACATCCCGGTAGCGATTCACGGTCTTGAAGTGCGCGTGCTCATCGGGGTCGCCCACGACCGCCGTGCCGTCCGTGTTCAGCTGAATGCGGAACAGGGTGCCGTGCTTCAGGCTCGGCAGCAGCAGTGAGCGGTTCCACCCCGGGATACCGTTCGTCGCCGTGTACATAGCCAGACTCGAAGGCGCGACCGTCGGCCAGCACTGGTAGAACAGCTCACGGTCCGCGCATTTCGGGTTCCTGAAGTTGTAGCCGGTCGGCACCGTCCGCAGGGTCTGGATCGGGGGCACGAACGCCGGATGGCTCCACTCGCTCTCCTTTTGCAGGGGCACCGATGGCGCGACGTCCGGGTAGGCCGTGTACTTCAAGGAGCGACACGGCACCCCCTTCGACGCTGACCAGTTTGCGTAGGCGTACGACTGGTCATCCTTGTAGCCGGCCACGTGCGGCCAACCGTAGTTCCCGCCACCGTGAATCAGATTGATCTCATCGTCGGTGTTGGGCCCGTGCTCCGACTCGTACAGCGTGCCGTCGGGCGCGAAGACGAGGCCCTGGGGATTGCGATGCCCGTATGAGTAGATGTGGCTCTTCACCCCCGCGATCGTCGGGTTGTCCGACGGAATCGATCCGTCCAGATTCACCCGCAGGACTTTGCCTTCGTACCGCGACCAGTCACGCGCGTGCACCTGCGCGGTCGTCGGCAGGGCCTGCGACTGATTTGGGTTGCAGAAGTTGGCGAGCTGGTTGGCTCCCATATCTCCAATCGTGAAGTACAACTTTCGATCAGGGCCAAAGACGAGGCGCCCGCCTTGGTGATCCGTGCCGGCAGGCAGGTTCGTCAGGATGTCCTGCGGGTTGCCAAGCGTCTGTGCCTGTCGATCGTACGTGAAGCGCACGATTTTCGTCCGGCGGCTGAGCGCCTTGGGATCCGAGTCGGCATCGTAGGTATACGCGAGGTAGACGAAGTCGTTGCCGGACCCTTTGAGCAGCCCGGGATCGAGCGCCATACCGAGCAGCCCCCCGGGGCCGTCGGCGTGGACTTGGTCGCCGATTGCGATCGACGTCTGGGATCCATCGGAGGGCCGCACGCGCGTGATGCGTCCGCCAGTCCGTTCCGTGACCCACAGGTAGTCGTCAGGGCCCCAGACCATCTGGAACGGATTGGCAAGCCCTGTCGTCACGACGCGCTTGGCGAACCCACCTTCGCGACCGGCCACTACTTGCTGCGGCGAGGCAAGCGGCACTCGGGGCGTGAGAATCGCGAGGAGCACAACGATGAGTCGCATCATCCAGCGGACATCCTCGGTCCCCGCGCGCAGATTGTCAACCTCGGCGCGCACGCGAGAGGCTGCGGTATATTTGCTTCCGCTTGCGGCGGCGTGTCGCGACCGGCGGAGTGGAGGAATTGAGATGATGACCCGGCAAACACTGGCGGTGTCGCTGCTTTTCGTTCCGGCTCTATTGTCGGCTCAGGCCCAGGACGACAGGGTGTTCTATTACCCCAAGCCTGTGGCGCGGGCTGCGTGGCAGCCACCGATGAAGCCGGTCACACGGCTTAAGGACGTCAAGGCCAGGCACAAGGGCGAGCCAGGCTGGCGCGAGCTGGTGATCCACGATGAAAACTCGCGCGCGTTCCTCGTGCAGGAGCCGGTGGGGATGAAGCACGAGCAGACGCTCTACCCCGACTCCCCTGCCTGGTGGGCCGTGCTCGATGGCCGAGTCCGGTTCGAAGTCGAAACGCGCGATCGCCGTTTCGAGGTGTTCGAGGCGACCAAAGGCTCCTACGTCTTCGTGCCCGAGCGCATGCTGCACGCGTTCGAGGTGGTCGGCAATCAGCCGGCGATCACCTTCGAGGTGACGCTGGCGTCAGCCACACCGGTGTATCCCGAACGGCCCGCCAAACCGCAGCCTGGCGTTGAGTACATTCCGGTTCGGCTGAGCACCGGTCCCAACCCGCTCGACGTGCCCGATCCGAACGGCAAGCCCTGGCCGATCCACTTCAACGTGTACGATCTCGCAACGCAGAACGTCGGCAAG
>JANOZI010000503.1:0-6843 GCA_031429375.1 Acidobacteriota bacterium
GTACCGCGCCGAGTCGCGTTGACGTTGTGGTTTTCGTCTTCGCTATTGCGGAATTCCACCGGCTGGCCGACGCGGACGTACAACACGTTCGGGACGAAGGTCTTCGCGTACTGATCCATCACCGCCGGTCCCTCGGGCATCGGCGCTTCACCGGCCGCGGGCACCAGCGAGACAATCGAGCCCGGTGGCGCCGTGCCAGCGACTACTCCGGGGCCTGCTGCGGACGGCGCCGCGCGGCTCGATCGTCGCGCTGGTGCCCGCCGCCGGCGAAGCGCCGCTACCCGAGGGGCCGGCGGTCATGGATCAATACGCGAAGACCTTCGTCCCGAACGTGTTGTACGTCCGCGTCGGCCAGCCGGTGGAATTCCGCAATAGCGAAGACGAAAACCACAACGTCAACGCGACTCGGCGCGGTACCGGCGCGGCCGTGTTCGGGGTCGGCACCGAGCCTCACCAGAAATACGTGCACACGTTCGATCGCGCCGGCCAGTACGACGTGGCCTGCGATATTCATCCGGGTATGCAGGGGCTGGTCGTCGCCGCGGCGAGCGCCCTCGTCACCATTGCGGATGAGCAGGGCGCGTTTTCGATCCCGAATGTTCCGGCGGGTGCCTACAAAGTGGCACTGACGTTCGAGGGCCGCACCGTCGAGCGTCCGCTCGAGGTGAAAGGACCCCGCACGGACGTCAAGCTGTAGCGGCGGGTCTTAAGACCCGCCTCTACGAGTGACCCGCTCTACGGGTGTAGATCTTGCAACAGTCATCATTCCGAGGGAGCGAATGATGAGGTTGCCAACCGTCGCCCGACTGGCTGTCTTCGCGGCGCTCGTGTGGATCTCAGACGAGTACGCGCTCCAAGCTCAACCGGAAGGCCCGGTAATCGTTTCCGTCGTCGAGCTTTGGCAGGAGCCGGCCGATCTGCTGCAGCGCGACCTCTACCACGGCCCCGGCGGCGCTCAGTTGACGCCTCCCGACGATCAGCCGTTCCAGTTTGTCGCGCACAAGACCACCGGCGTGAATCCCGGTTACGACGTCACAGACGCGACCGGCCGGGCGTGGAGCGTCAAGCTTGGCGTCGAAGCACAGTCCGAGGTGACCGCGTCACGCATCCTGTGGGCGATCGGCTTTCATCAACCGGCGAGCTACTACGTCGAACGATGGACCCTGGAGGGTACCGATGCCGGCGTGAAGAGCGACTCCCGGTTCCGTACCGACACCGCTCCATACAAGCCGGCCGAGGAATGGTCCTGGAACAAGAACCCGTTCGTCGACACGCAGGCGTTTCGCGGACTGATCGTCGCGCAGATGATCCTCAACAGCTGGGATCTGAAAACGGCGAACAACCGCGTCTACGAGGCGACCGATCCGTCGGCGTCGCCTCTCCGCCTGTTCATGGTGCGTGACGTGGGCTCGTCGCTGGGCCACTCGAAGCAGGGCCGTTTCTTCGCGATGATGCAGACCCCCGGCAGCCAGGGCAGCAAGAACGACCTCGAAGGCTTCGAGCGGCAGGGGTTCATCAAGAAAGTCAGCGGTAATCGTGTCGCGTTCGACTATCGCGGTATGTACGGCCCGCTGCTGAACAGGGTGACGCCGGCCGACGTTGTGTGGACGTGCGAGCTGATGGCGAGGTTGCCCGACATGCACTGGCAGGCGGCGTTTCGCGCCGGCGCCTACACGCCGGATCAAACCGACCGTTACGTCAGGAAGATCAAGGAGAAGATCGCGCAGGGTCTTGCGTTGAAGAGCACCGAGACGCGCTGAATCAGGCTATGCGTTGCCGGCCGGGTTGTGCTGCTTCAGAAGCGTGACCAGGTCGCCATGCGCCAGCACGGCCTCGGGCACCTCCTGGAGCGCCGCGTAATACCGCTCGGCGTACGGGGTTCCAGCCTGTGGTGAGGCCAGCTCGCGCGCCTGCACGAGGAGCGGCGCCACGGCCGGCACGTCCGGCGGCTTGGCGGCGAGCGCCTCGTCGATCCGGACGATCAGACCCGACATCGGTCGCAGCCACGCGAATTGTTCGTCGTTGAAGATCACCTGGAGCAACTGCATGGGCGGCATCGCGCCATGGTCGAGCTCGTATTCGGCGCGTTGCCAGTCGATCAGGGTCTTGTGCAGGTGCAGCAGGGCCGTGCGAAGATCCCGCAGTCGCGAACGGTCAGCGTCGTCCACCTGCCGATCCTACGATCAGCGCGGCATGTTTGTCAGCCGCCGTTACACCCTCGCGCAGCGCTGCACGGCAGCGACCACGACGTCGGGAGGGGACGGCTTCGGCAGGACCGCGGTGAACAGCTCTTCGGTCAACTTGGGATCGAGCGGCGGGCGCGCCGTGTAGGCGATCACGCGGGCATCGCGAAGCTGGTCGATCGCCTTGATCAACCGGGTCGCCTCGACCCCGTCGAGCACCGGCATCATCATGTCCATCACGATCACCGCCGGCCGCATTTCGTAGGCGGCGAGTACGGCCTCGAGTCCGTTGGCGGCGGTGCGGACGATGAAGCCGGCGTTGTGCAGGACCATCGACATGAACTCGCGGCTGTCCTGGTAGTCGTCGACGACCAGCACGGCGTGGCCGAGCGAGCGCTGGCCATCACCCCGATCCCGCCGATCGCCAAGATCCGCCACCAGCCGGGTCGCCGCGACGTGATGCTCGTGGGCGGCGAGGCGAAGTCGGCCGGCAACATCGGGATGGAGGTTTGCGGAGTCGAGCAGCGTCTTCAGGGTGTCTTCGCTCTCGGCTGCCTGTTCTTCGAGGCGCCGCGCGCTGTCTCGAAGACGAGCCGTTTGCTCGAGCGAAAAATGCAGTGCCGACATCGTAAGGTGCTCCAGGGGGCGGATTAACCTTCCGGCTGATCTCGGAGGCTGAAGCACGTCTTCGTCGGCGTGGCGACAGTCTAGTTAAATGTAGCCTACCGTACAATGTGTGATAACATACATTTGGATCGACAGCTGAGTCGTAATCTCGGTCGTCGTCCGCTTTCCTGAGCTGCCGCTTCATCCGCGCCATCCAGTCTCACCGAAGCTCCTGATTAGAACTCAGGCTCGAGGAGACAATTTGGCCAGTAATCACACCGCGAACGGTCGATTTCTACCCGACGGTACCCCGCTCAAGAACCGTCTGCTTGCGTCGCTGCCGGAAGACGTCTATGCGAGCATCGCCAAAGATCTCCGCCTGATCAAGGTCACCGTCGGCGAACCGTTGATGCAACTCGGCGTGCCCGTGACCGACGTGTACTTTCCCAACGGCGGCGTCTATTCCGTCACCAATCAAATGACGGACGGCTCGCTGGTGGAAGTGGCGACCGTCGGCACGGAAGGCATGCTCGGCGTGGCCGTCTTTCTCGGCGATTTACTCGGGATTGGCACCACGCTCCAGCAAGTGCCCAACGGGCTGCTGCCGACGCTGCCGGTCCGCCGGTTCACCGAGCTGGTATCGCCGGCCGGGCCGTTGCACGACATCATCGCTCGGTATGCGCAGGCTCACTTCCTGCAGATCATGCAGTGCACGGCTTGCAATGCGCTGCACAACATCGAGCAACGCTGCTCCAAGTGGCTGTTGCAGACCCACGATCGGGTCGAATCCGACGAGTTCCAGTTGAAGCACGAGTTCCTGGCGATCATGCTCGGCTCGCACCGGCCCACGGTCACGCTGGTGTTGGGCACGCTGCAGAAGGCCGGCCTGATCTCGACCAAGTACGGCCGCATTGGCATCCTCAACCGGGCCGGACTCGAGGCAGCGTCGTGTGAATGCTACGAAGTCATTCACGGGCAATTCATGCGGCTCGGACTGGAGAATGGTGGACGGGCAACGGGCAACGGGCAACGGGCAACGGGCAACGGGCAACGGGCAACGGGCAACGGTAGAGGATAACGACAGCGCATAGCCGTCTCGCGATTTTTTTGCGCGATCGGTTGATCGACGGCGCTCAGACCTCGCGCCGACCAGTCGTCCGCCAAGTCGGCGCGCTCCCTAATACGTTGCGGATTCGCGTGCAGCGGTTCTACGCTGTGAGCAATGGCGTATCCGATCGACCCACCCGTCGAGCCGATGCTCGCCAAGCTCGCAACCGAGTTGCCGCACGGCGCCGGCTTTCTCTATGAGCCGAAGTGGGACGGCTTTCGCGCGATCGTCTTCCGCGGCGGCGGCGACGTCTACATCCAGAGCCGCGACCTGCGGCCGCTCGACCGTTACTTTCCCGAACTGAGCGCGGTGCTGCTCGCGCAGTTGCCCGACGGCTGCGTGCTCGACGGCGAGATCGTGATTGCCACGCCGCGCGGCCTCGACTTCGACGCGCTGCAGCTGCGGCTGCACCCTGCGGCGTCGCGAGTGGCCAGGCTCGCTCAGGAAACGCCGTCGTCTTTCGTCGCGTTCGATGCGCTGGCGATCGCCGGCAAGGATCTTCGCGGCAGTCCTCAACGCGAGCGCCGCGCCGCGCTCGAGCGGATGCTCGCTCGCGTCCAGCCGCCCATCCACTTGACACCACTGACGCGCGACCACGCACAGGCCGTCGAGTGGCTGGCGCAGTTCGAAGGCGCGGGGCTCGACGGCGTGATCGTGAAGCCGGCCGAAGGCACCTACCAGGCCGGCAAGCGCGCGATGATCAAGGTCAAGCACTCGCGCACCGCCGACTGCGTCGTCGCCGGCTTCCGCTGGCACAAGGCCGGGAAGAACGAGCTGGTTGGATCGCTGCTGCTCGGGTTGTACGACGCGCACGCGCGGCTGCATCACGTCGGCGTGACTTCGTCGTTCACGATGGCCAAACGCAAGCAGCTTGCCGGGGAGCTGGAGCCGCTTCGCAAGAACGCGCTCGACGATCATCCGTGGAAAGAATGGGCCGCTCATCAGGACCCTGCCCTGAGCGAGGGTCGGCCTGCGGCCGCCGCAGGCCGATCAGAGTCGAAGGGGCGCATGCCGGGCGGACAGAGCCGGTGGAGCGCCGGCAAGGATTTGTCGTGGGAGCCGCTGCGGATCGAGCGCGTGTGCGAGGTCAAGTACGACCACATGCAGGGGCCGCGGTTCCGGCACGCCGCGATCTTTCAGCGCTGGCGCCCCGACAAGCCGCCGAAGGACTGCGGCTACGATCAGCTCGAGGTCACGACCCCTTACGAGCTCGCGAAGGTTTTCGGTGCGGCGAGTCGCGTGGCGACAAACCTTTAGGTTTGTCGGGCTTGATCCAGTCGTCAGCCGGATCTTCGTTGGGGTCGAGTGCTTCCTGTTCCGGCCGTTGTTGTTGCGGGACGTGTTGAAGGTTGACGCGCACCCGCGTCCAGGTGCTGGATCGCCCGCGCATCGCATCAACCAGCACGTCGGCCGCTTGCAAATGAGTGGCGGCCTCGGCGTGCCGCGCTTTCCACCGCTCGAGGCCGGCGAGCGCATCGGCCTTCTGCCGCGCGCGCCCGATCTCGAGCAGCGGATGCTTCGATACTCGCCGCTTCGACGGGGCGACGCGCGGCGCTTCACCCGCCTGCTTCTTGTAGTGCGGCGGCCACGGCGCATCGCCGAGCCCGTCGCCGGCCTGTCGAGCTGACAACTCGAGCAGGCGCTCGAGCGAGCCGGCGTGTCGATCCATGGCCGCGTGCGGATCGCCGATCGTCGCGAAGCGTGACGGCATGGTGGCCAGCGTGAAATCACCGAGCTCGCAGTGGTCGATCTCGTCCCACGCGAGCGGGGCCGAGACGCGGGCATCAGGCGTCGGCCGCACCGAATACGCGCCGGCCACGGTACGGTCCTTCGCATTCTGGTTGTAGTCGAGGAACACGCCGTGCCGTTCCTCCTTCCACCACTTGCTGGTGGCCAGCCCGGGCGCGCGCCGCTCGACTTCGCGCGCGAGCGCCAGCGCGGCGCGGCGGACCTCGTCGAAGTTCCAGCGCCGCTCGATGCGCACGTAGACATGAATGCCGCGCGAGCCGGAGGTCTTGGGCCAGCCGGTCAGGCCACATTCCTCGAGAGCGGCCCTCACGACGTGCGCCACTTTGCGGATGTGCGGCCACTCGACGCCAGGTACCGGATCGAGATCGACGCGCAGCTCGTCGGGATGGTTGAGGTCGTCGGCACGAACCGGGTGCGGATGCAGCTCCAGACACGCAAGGTTGGCCATCCACGCCAGCGCCGCCGCGTCGCGCGGCACGACTTCTTCGGCGCTCCGGCCGGAGGGAAACTGCAGCGCGACGACTTCGATCCACGCCGGACGCGCCGCCGGCGCGCGCTTCTGGTAGAAGAACTCGCCGCCAACGCCGTTGGGATAGCGCACGAGCACATTCGGGCGGCCGCCGGCGCCGCGCAGCGCGCCTTCGGCAACCGCCAGGTAGTAACGCGCGAGATCGCGCTTGGTGTAGCCCGCCTGCGGAAACAGCACCTTATCGGGATTGGTGAGCGCCACTTCACGGCCGGAAACCGTCAGCAGCTCCGGCTCCACCTTGCTCGCCATGCCTCGACTATAACCAAACGGCCGCGAGCGCCGCGACGCTCGACCACGGTTACCCTATCCACGTTAACCACCAAGGACTCAGCGGACACTTGACAGCCGCGCCGCGCGGTGTTATTTTCATCGCAGACTGTTATAAAAATAACATGACCCCAGCCACCCTGACCAAGCGCGAGCGCGAGATCATGGACATCCTCTACCGCACCGGGCGCGCCACCGCCGGCGACGTCCGCGCGGCGCTGAGCGGCGAGCCGAGCGACTCGACCGTCCGCACCCAGCTGCGCGTGCTCGAAGAGAAGGGCCACGTCCGGCACGAAGAGGAGGGCCTGCGCTTCGTGTACCTGCCGAGCGTGCCGCGCCATGCCGCCCGCCGCTCGGCCCTCAAACATCTGGTCGACACGTTCTTCGACGGCTCGCACGCC
>JANOZI010000504.1:0-7820 GCA_031429375.1 Acidobacteriota bacterium
GCGCCGTTTCCGCTCGGGCCTGACCGGCGGCTTGCAATATCAGTTCTCGAAGAACCGCGGCACGACGCAGGGCTCGAACGAAGCCGCCACGGCGCAGAACACGTTCGACTTCGGCTCGGAAGACGGCATCAACCCGCAGGACATCCCGCACACCTTCAACGGCTCGCTCACCTACGAGCTGCCGTTCGACGGGCTCTGGGCCGGTGGGTGGCGCGTGGGCACCATCGTGAACGCCCGCAGCGGCGTGCCGCTCAACGTCACGATAAACCGTCCCGACACCATCCCGGTCAACGGCGTGACGGTCACCAACATCCCCGGCGGCAACAGCCGCGGCACTCAGCGTCCCGACCTCATCCCGGGCGTGGATCCGTATCTGAACAGCGGCGGCGTGCGCTACCTCAATCCGGCGGCGTTCACCACGCCGCAGCCCGGCACGTTCGGCAACCTGCCGCGCAACTTCCTGCGCGGGCCCGGCTTCTGGCAGGCGGACCTGATGTTCTGCAAGGACTTCCGCTTCATGACCTCGCAGAGCCTGCAGGTGCGCGCGGAGATCTTCAACGTGCTCAATCACCTGAACTACGAAAACCCGGCGGCAACCCTGCCGAACGGCACGCCCGGCGTGCCGATTACCGACGCGCAGGCCGGCACGTTCGGCTACATGCTGGGGCCGCTGAACCGCACGGTCGGCCTCGGCACGGCGCGGCAGACGCAGGTGTCGTTGCGCTATAGCTTCTAAGGCGACGCCGCCGCCGGGCGGCTCCCTAGCCTCGCGCCGGCCGCCTTCGCGCCATGGCGCTACGGCGGACAAGTCGGCGCTCGTGGGAGTCGGTGCTTCGCACCTCCTGGGACTCGCTCCGCTCGTAGGGATTACGAGGGAGCGAGTTCTTCTCTTTTTTGAGCGGGAATGCGATGATGAACAGCACTGCCGCAGGGGCAGTGAACTTTACTGGACGAGCTTTAGAGGAGCAACATGACCCGGATACTCACAGCAATTGCGCTCGCCGGCACCGTCGGTGTGTTCGGCGTCGCGGCACAAGGCAGCAAGCACGTTGACATCAAGGACGCCAAGGGCAATTCCGTCGGCATGGCGATGGTCTCCGCCGGCGCCAAGGGCGGCATCTCGATCGCGCTCGATCTGAAGGGCCTGACGCCTGGCGAGCACGCGATTCACATCCACTCGGTCGCCAAGTGCGAGGCGCCGTTCACCAGCGCGGGCGCGCATTTCAATCCTGCCGCGAAGAAGCACGGCATGAAGAACCCCGAAGGCCCGCACGCCGGCGACATGATGAACTTCACCGTGGACGCCAAGGGCAATGCCAAGGCCACGGTCACCAACGACAAGGTCACGATGAAGGACGGCGAGGCCAACTCGATCTACGCCAACGGCGGCACCGCGCTGATGATTCACGCGGCCGCAGACGACATGAAGACCGACCCGGGCGGCGCGGCGGGTGACCGCATCGCGTGCGGTACGATTACGAAGTGATCCTTGTCAGTTCAGAGTTAAGAGTGCAGAGTTAAGAGTTCTGCACTCCTAACTCTGCCGACCGCACCCGCATCCGCTCTGTCCTGCCGCCTTCGCGTCGGCGTCCTTCACGCAGCAGGCGTCGGCCTCCGCGGGCCCGCCTACGCGGCCGGAGGCCGCTACGGCGAGGTCTGGCCGTAGCTCTCGCAAGCTCGCTAGAGCGGAGGCCGAGGCGGGGCCGCCGCAGCAACCGGCCGCGCCGTCCAACGCCAACGTGGTGTTGCAGACGCCCGTCTCCGGCAGCTCGAGCTCGACCCGCGCCGCGGCCTCGAGATCGCCCGCGAGGAACGCGACCACCGAGCGTGCCTGCTCGTAGCCGGTCGCCAGTAGAAACGTTGGCGCGCGTCCGTAGCTCTTCATCCCGATGACGAAGAAGTCTTTTTCGGGATGCGCCAGCTCGCGGGCGCCGTGGGGCCGAACCGTGCCGCAGCTGTGTTCGTTCGGATCGATCAGCGGCGCCAGCGCCGACGTGCACTCCAGCCACGAGTCGAGACCGAGACGCACCTCGTTGAGCATATCGAGATTGGGACGGAACCCGGTGCAGACGATGACCTCGTCGACGACGATCGTCGACACATCGCCTCGGAGCGCGCCGCTGATTTCAAGTGCGGAGCCGGTGCGGGCAATCGAACGAATCCGGTACGGACTGAGCACCTCGAGCCGGCCCGCCTGCACCGCTTGCTTCGCGCGCGCGCCGAGTTCTCCGCGGGCCCGTAGCTCGTCGGCGGCGCCCCCGCCCCAGACCGTGTCGAGGTTATCGCGCCGCATCACCCATACGATGTCGGTGCCCGGCGTCTCTTCGCCAAGCTTCAGGAGATCGAGCACGACGTTGAACGCCGAATGACCGCTGCCGACCACGACAACGCGTTTGCCGGCATAACGCTGGCGCTCGGCGCCCGTGACATCAGGGATGCCGTACGCGATCCGATCGCCGTGCTCACGCTCGCCCGGCACGGCCAGGCCGCTCGAACCCGCCGGATTCGGACGTGTCCAGGTGCCACTGGCATCGATGACCGCGCGCGCTTCAACGACCGCACCGGATTCGAGATGGAGTTCGAACGGCTGCCGATCGCGACCCCTCGTGCGCACCTTGTCGAAGTCCTTGCGGCCAATCGCGACGACCCGCGCGTTGACGCGGACATGAGGCGCGATGGCGGGATGGCGCCCCAGCGGCGCCACATAGCGATCGACCAGGTCGTTACCGGTCGGCAACGCTTCGTCCGGCGGCGCCTGCCAGCCGGCCGACTCGAGCAGCTCGCGGGCGACGCGATCGATCGAATAGCGCCACGGCGAGAACATGGCGACATGCCCCCATTCGCGGACGGCCGCGCCGACTTCGGGGCCGGCCTCGAGCACGATGAAGGGTTCGTGACGCGCCAGTAGCTGCGCCGCGGCGGTCAGGCCTACAGGGCCTCCGCCCACGATCGCCACCGGCAAGGGGGAGTTTGAAGTGGATGTCGTCGTATTCATATTCGTCTTAGCGAATATAATAACGCCGTGGTATATTTGTCAAGGCGAATATATGGCTTCCTGCTGCGCGAGCAAACCGGCGCCCAAGATCAAGGATCTCGACGCCTTGACGAAGGTCTATGCTGCGTTGGCGGATCCGACGCGACTGCGGATCCTGGCGCTGCTGCGCGACGGTGAAGTCTGCGTGTGCCACCTTCACGCCAGCCTGGACGTGCCGCAACCCACCGCGTCGCGGCACCTCGCCTACTTACGCAAGGCCGGCCTGGTCGAGGCTCGCAGGGCCGGCATCTGGATGCACTATCGCCTGACGCCCCAGGACAATCCCGTGGTCGCCGCCGTGATGACGGCCTCGCTGCACGCCCTCTCGCACACCGCGGCGAGCGTGACAGACGAGCGGCGACTGCAGCTCGCGCGCAAGGCGTCGTGACCACGGTGCTGTTCGCCTGCGTGCACAACGCGGGCCGATCGCAGATCGCCGCTGCTCTCTTCAATGCGCTGGCCGATCCGCAACAGGCCACGGCGATTTCTGCAGGGACCAATCCCGCGGCGCACGTGCATCCTGAAGTCGTGGCGATCATGCGCGTTCGCGGCATCGACGTGTCCGGCGCAATCCCGCAACAGTTGACCGATGCCCTCGCCCAGCAGGCGCAGTGGTTGATTACGATGGGCTGCGGCGACCACTGCCCCGTCGTTCCGGGTGCGCGGCGCGATGACTGGCCGGTCGCGGATCCGAAAGGCCAGCCTGACTCCGCGGTCAAGGCAATCGTGGCCGAGATCGAGCAGCGCGTGCGTGCCCTGATCGCAGCCGAGCGTTGGCAGCAACCCGCAGCAGGGTGATACAACACCACCTATGAATCATCCGAACTCCCTTCGACTCGCTCTGCGAGCTCGCTCAGGGCAGGCCGGGCTCCGGCTTCTCTGGGCTTCTGCCGTCGCACTGGCCGCGCTGCTCGGGACACCGGAACACACCGCTTCGGCGCAAGCGCGTGTCGTTCGCGGCCCGCTGGTGCACGCGCACAACTGCTACCCCGACGATGGCAAGTGGGCGGACCGCATCGAGCGCGCCCTGAAGCTTGGCCTCAGCCAGGTGGCGATCGAACAGGATGTGGCGTGGGTCCCGGCCTCCGGCGCACGGGCCGCGCGTTCGGTGGTGTCGCACACCGACAAGGCGACCGGCGCAGAACCGACCCTCGAAGAGCATTTCTTCGCGCGCGTCCGTCCGATCATGGAGAAGGCGCTGGCCGACAATCACCGCGAGCGCTGGCCGTTGATGGTGCTGCACCTCGACTTCAAGACGAACGAGCCCGAGCATCATCGGTTCGTCTGGAACCTGCTGAAGCGTCACGAGCGCTGGCTCACCACCGCGCAGAAGGCCGACCCCGGCGCCAAGCCCCTGCCGCTCACTGCAGGCCCGTTGCTGGTGCTGACCGAGAACGGGACCGGACAGGAAGCCGACTTCTCGGATGCTGTCGCGGCCGGCGAACGGTTATTGCTGTTCGGCACCACACCCTCTCCCCAACTGACGCGCGAAGAGGATCCGGATCGGCGCGCGAAGATGCTCGCGGCGGCCCAGCCCGCCGTGCTCGTCCCATGGCAGGCGACGAACTATCGGCGCTGGACCAACTTCGCATGGAACGTGATCGAAGAAGGCGGGCAGCAGAAGGCTGGTGCGTGGACGGCCGCAGATGCCGCGCGGCTGAACGCGATCGTCACGCGCGCGCACGATCAAGGGCTGTGGGTCCGCTTCTACACCCTCAACGGCCACGCGCCGCCTTCGAGCCAGGGGTGGACCGAGGGCTACAATTTCGGCTCGCCCGCGGCGGTCCGCGCGCGGTGGCAGGCGGCCATCGATGCGGGCGTTGATTTCATCGCGACCGATCAGTACGAAGGACTCGCAGAACTGCTGTCGAGCAGGTAAGCTGCCGCCCATGCCGCGCACCCCACGACGACAGTTTCTTCAACAGGCGGCGCTTGCGGGCGGCGCCGCGATCACCGTGCCCCTGCAGTCGCTCTTGTCTGCCGCGGCCGGCCGCGGCGTGTCGTTTGCCGATGGTTATGGCGGGCTGCGACCGGTCAAGGATGACTCAACGGGATTGCCGCTGCTGCAATTGCCCGAGGGGTTCCGCTATGTCTCGTTCGGGTGGGCCGGCGACCCCATGGACGGAGGCCTGCGAACTCCCGGACTGCACGACGGCATGGCGGCGTTTGACGGATTAGACGGCACGGTCCAACTGATTCGCAATCACGAAATCGCGGCCGGGCGGCCGTTCGATCCGTCGCTGGCCTACGACGAGGGCGCCGGCGGGGGCACCACCACGATCACGTTCGATCCAAAGGCCGGGCGTCTGGTCAGCACCCGCTCGAGCATTGCCGGTACCTATCGCAACTGCGCCGGTGGCGCCACGCCGTGGAACAGCTGGCTCACGTGCGAGGAAACCACGATGGGCCCGGGTGCCGAGCAGCCCTCGATCACCAAGCCTCACGGCTACATTTTCGAAGTGCCGCTCGAAGGCAAGCCGTCGCTCGAGCCGCTCACCGAGATGGGCCGATTCGTCCACGAAGCCGTCGCCGTCGATCCCGAGACCAGCATCGTGTACGAAACCGAGGATCAACGGCGCGCCGGCCTCTATCGCTTTACGCCGCGCACGCCGCGTCGGCTGTCGGATGGCGGGCGGCTGCAGATGCTGGCCGTCAAGGGCAAGCCCCGGCTGGACCTGCGAACCAACCAGAGGCCGGGAACACGCTACGCGGTGGATTGGGTCGACATCGCGGAGCCAACGAAGGCCGCGGTGGATCCGGTCGCCAACGACAGTGGCGGCGTGTTCGCGCAGGGCTTCGAGCGCGGCGGCGCGATTTTCGGCCGGCTCGAGGGCGCGTGGTACGCCGGCGGCCGGGTCTTCGTGACCAGCACCGACGGCGGCAACGCGCACACGGGCCAGGTGTGGGAGCTCGACATCAAGGAGCAAGAGCTCCGGCTCGTCTTCGAGTCACCGGGCGCCGACGTGCTCCACATGCCCGACAACCTCGTCGTGAGCCCGCGCGGCGGGCTCGTGCTGTGCGAAGACAGCAAAGCCAACCCGTGCATGCACGGCCTGACGCGCGACGGCAAGATCGTCCGCTTCGCTCGCAACAACGTGGTGCTGAGGGGCGAGCGCAGTGGACTGAGCGGCGACTTCCGCAACGGTGAGTTCGCGGGCGCGACCTTCAGCCCGGATGGCCGCTGGCTCTTCGTCAACATGCAGCTGCCGGCACTCACCTACGCGATCACCGGTCCCTGGGAGCGGGGCATGCTGTGATGTAGAGGCGGGTCTTAAGACCCGCCTCTACCGACCCGCCTGCGTATAGGATTAGCGGCGAATGTCGCGTGCCCGCGGTCTGGCCCTCCTTGTCGTCCTCTACGCCATCATCGTTTACCTCACACCAACGCCCGCGACGATCACGCCGCAGGGGTGGCGGCAGACCGCCATCTTCATCTGCGTGATCGCCGGGATGGTGACCGAGCCGCTGCCGGCGTCGGCGCTGGTGCTGATCGGCCTCACGGCGATGGCCGCCAACGGGACCGCGATGACGTCGGTGCTGGCCGGATTTGCCGAGCCGTCGGTGTGGCTGGTGATCGTCGCGATGCTGATCGCGAAGATGATGCTCGACTGCGGCCTGGCGCGGCGCATCGCCTTGCTCTTCGTGCGCGCCGTCGGCAAGACCTCGCTGGGGATCGCCTACGCCCTGCAGATGACTGACGTCACGCTGGCGTCTGGCGTGCCCTCGATCACTGCGCGCAGCGCCGGCATGGTGTTGCCCGTGGCCCGCAGCATCGCCGAGCTGTTCGAGTCGCGGCCGGGCCCGTCGGCCAACCGGCTCGGCGCCTATTTGATCGCCGCGATGTACCAGGGCTCCGCGGTGGCGTGCGCGATGTTCCTGACCGGCCAGGCGAGCAACCTGCTCGGCGCCCGCCTCGCCCGCGACCTCGCGAAGGTCGAAGTGACGTGGGCCAGCTGGTTTGTCGCCGCGATTGTTCCCGGCCTCGTATCGTGCGCGGTGGTGCCGTGGATCGTGTACCGATGCCTGACGCCCGAGGTGCAGCGCACCCCCGAGGCGCCGCTGTTCGCCGCGGGCGAGCTGAAGAAGATGGGCCCGCTCAGCCGCCCGGAGTGGATCACGCTGCTGGTGTTTGCCGGCGTCGGCCTGATGTGGATCACCTCCGCGTGGCACGGCCTCGACGTGACGTTCGTCGCGCTCGCCGGCCTCAGCGTGTTGCTGGCGACCGGCACCATGACATGGCAAACCGCCGCCAGCGAGCGATCCGCCTGGGACGTCTTCGTCTGGTACGGCGGCATGTTGCGCATGGGTCAGCTGCTGAATGACACCGGCTCGACGCGGGTGCTGGCGGAACACGTCGCGGGCCTGTTCGTCGGCATCCCGTGGCAGATCGTGCTCGTCGGCATCCTGATCATCTTTTTCTACGCGCACTATTTCTTCGCCAGCATCACCGCACACATGCTCGCGATGTTCCCGCCGTTTGTCGCCGTCTTGATCGGCATCGGCGTGCCGCCGCTGCTGGCGGTCTACAGCCTGCTCTGCCTCGCCAACCTGACCGCCGGGCTCACCCATTACGGCACGACGACCGGGCCGATTCTCTTCGGCGTCGGTTACGTCTCGAGAGTGGATTGGTGGCGCGCGGGGTTCTATGTGTCGATTGCCAACATGCTGATCTGGCTCACCATCGGCTTTGCATGGTGGAAAGTGCTCGGATTCTGGTAAGGACTCGCGGCTGCGCCGCTCGTAGGGGTCGCTCGCTTCCACCTCCGCCAAGGCTACGGTGGACCAG
>JANOZI010000505.1:0-2181 GCA_031429375.1 Acidobacteriota bacterium
GCCAGCGGGCAGAGCCATCCGGTCGACCGGAACAACTTCGCCCCGCGCCTCGGCCTCACGCGCATGCTCGACGACAAGGGCAAGTCGGTGATTCGGGGCGGCTACGGCATCTTTTACAACCGCTCCATCCTCGGCGCCGTCGACGACGTGCTGGAATTCTCCAAGTTCACCTCGTCGAACGTGGTCAACTTCCCGCTCAGCAGCGCCGATCCGGGACCGAGCGCGGGCCGGTTGCCGACGGACCCCTTGCTCGTCAATGGCCCGGTCGTCAACCGCGCACTGCTCAATCAGATGTTTCCCCCTGGGGCGCTGGTGAGGAACCAGGGCGTCGTGATCTTCGACAGCCCAAATCGCCAGCAGCCGTTTGCGCACCAGGCGACAATCGGGTTTGCGCGCGAGCTGACGCCGGCCGTCGCGCTCAACGTCGACTATATCCATACCGCGAACCGCGACATGTTCCTGGCGCGAAACCTCAACCCGATGTTGCGTGCGAATACCACGCGGACCGGCGCAATCGCGCGGGTTGACGCCTTCAACGTGCTTGGCGAGCCGTACAGCGACCGCGTCTGGGTGATGGAGAACACGGGCTACAACGACTACGATGCGCTCAACCTGTCGCTGGAAAAGCGCTACTCCAATAACTGGTCGGGGCGGATCTCCTACTCGCTGTCGAAGTCACGCGGCACCGCCGAAAACCAGGCCGACAAAAACACCTTCCAGAAGCTGACCGACCTCAATCTCGACGATCTCAGGAGCCCGTCGAGCGTCGATCGCCGGCATGTGCTCGCGGTCAATGGCCGAACCGAGATTCCCAAGGCGAAGGGGGCGACCCTCTCGGCGACGCTGCGATACATGAGCGGAGCCCCGTTCACGATTTTCAACAGCAACATCGACGTCGACCAGAACGGCGAGTTGACCGACCCCTCGCCGGCAGGCACCTACAGCGGCACGGCGCCAAATTCGAAGATCATGGCCGGCCTGCAGAATGAGGGTGGAAGGAACGGGGCCCTCGGCCCAGATTACTTCCAGGTCGACATGCGGGCCGGCTGGCGAGGCCGCGTGCCAAAGGGACAGGCGATCGAGGTGTTCCTCGACGTGTTCAACCTCACCAACCGGGCGAATTTCGACAATCCGTCCGGCGACGAGCGGGTCGCATCAACCTTCCTGGTGCTGACCAACCTGCGCGGCGGCGGCGGCTTCCCGCGCCAGGCGCAGCTCGGGGTCAGGTACATGTTCTAGGAGGAGGACACGGAGAGCGCCGAATGAGGACACGGAGACGTGTCCTCATTCACGGTCCCGTGCGGCCCGGCTGCACGACGCGAAGGCCCGCCGTGCGCGCAGCCGACGCAAGACGATCATCGTAAGTGACGAAGTCGAGATCGTCGTCAAGTGACCTCGCGGACGCCAGGTGGATCGCGTCGAGCGAGCGCAGGTGAGGGCCCAGTTCGACCGCGCCATCCCGTATATCCCGCGTCAACTCGAGCAGGAAAAAACCATGAACGTGTTCATCGGGATCGGCCCCGCTTGCCCTCAGCCGATGAAGCGTTTGCCTCACCTCGACATCCGCGACGACGGACGTGCCGGCCCAGCACTGGCCGTCGCACAGGTAGTCAATCAGGGCCTGCGACTCGGGCTCCAGATGGCCGAGTTTCACGATGGCCGACGCGTCGAAATACGCTTTTCTCACAGTCGTTCTTTGCGCAGCTCCGCGATGATGTCCTCACTGCGCGGCAATCCCGGCGGTCCGGGCTTCGGCAGCTTGAGGTTCTTTAGGGAGCTGGTTGGGGCGATAGCCTTGCCCTCGGCCACCAGACGCTCGAAGACGTTCATCGTCTTTGCGGGCAAGGGTGTCAGGAGCGCGACCTCGCGGCCATGCTCGGTCACGCGAAGGGTTTCGCCCTCCTTGATGCGGTCGAGGTAGACGGAAAGGTTCTGCCGCAGTTCACGAACGCCAATGGCTACCATGTAGCACATGGTAGCACAATTACGTTTCTACTGGAGCGTTGCCCTCCGTGTTCTCGTTCTGAGAACTCTGTGTTCCCCGTCAGTGATGAACGCCTGAGCGCCGGCGCCGCTGGAGGATTTCCGTGACGCCGACTTCGATCGCATGTACCAGCGCGACCTCGCGCTTGGCCGGATCGATACTCTCGATGTAAGAGACGACCTCGGGGCGGGCCACCA
>JANOZI010000506.1:0-7638 GCA_031429375.1 Acidobacteriota bacterium
CGGCTGTCCGATCTCGCCGTCGACGACGAGATCCTCGTCAGTGCGGCGACGCTCGGCGGCGACAGCCACTATTTCGAGGTCAAGGATCGCGGCGCGTTGCGGTTGCCAGGCAAGGAACAGGCGGTCGCCATCCTCCAGGTCCTCGGCCGCTCGGTGGCGAGCACGCGCTTCGAGGCGCGCCCCCAGGGCGGGCTCACGCCGTTTGTGGGGCGAACGAAAGAACTCGATCGCATCGACGCGGCGCTGGGACGAGTGATCGCGGGCGGGCGAGCCGACGTGGCGATCGTCGCCCCTGCAGGCGTGGGCAAGACACGCCTGGCCGAGCGCTTCCTTCTTCGCGCGGCCGAGCGATCGGTGCGGGCGTGTCGCGGGTATTGCGAAAACTATCTGGGCGCCGAGCCGCTGCAGCCGTTTCTGCAGATGCTGCGGCAGTTGGCGCGAGCGCACGAGGGCACCGCGCCGGCCTCGCCGGTCGCACCACACCTCGCGCGCGCGCTGGCACTCCATGTGTGGTCGAGTGACAGCGCGACGACTCCTCAACCCGACGAAGCCGCGGGCATCTGCGCGAACGTGTTCGTCGCGTTGGCGCGACACGAGCCGCTCGTGCTGTTCGTGGACGACTGGCAATGGGCCGATGCTGCGACGAGGCAGGTGTTGGTGGCGCTGCGACAGGCGGCGGCGAACATCCTGGTGCTCACGGCATCGCGCGATCTCCCACCGCTGGAGGATCACGCGGAGGTTGTGCATCTGCCGCCGTTCGGCGAGGCCGAGACCTACACCGCTATCCTGGCGCTCTGGCCCGAGGCCAACCCGTTCCAGGCGCAGGAGGTGCAGCGGCGGTCCGGCGGCAACGCGCTCTACATCGAGGAACTCTGTCATTGGGCGCTGCCCGAGCCGATCGTGTCGGAGGGCGAGCGCAGCGACGCTCTACCCACGTGGTTGAGCACGCTGATCGAGTCGCGCGTGGCGCGGCTCCCCGAGGCGCTGGCAGCGATCGTTCGGACCGCCGCCGTGATCGGAACGGTCGTGCCGACGTGGCTGCTCGAGCAGGTGACCGGCCACGACGCCGGCGGCGCCTTGATCGCGGAACTGGCGGAGCGTGATTTGTTGTATTGCGGCGAAGTGGCAGGCACGCTGCGGTTCAAGCACGGCATCACCCGCGACGTGATCTACGCCTCGATTCCTCCGCAAGTGCGCGAGCAGATGCACCGCCGCGTCGCCGGGTTCCTCGAGCAACGCCATGCCGCCCCGGGACAGGAGACGCTGTTGGAAGTGCTGTCGTATCACTTCCGCGCCGGTGCCATGCCCGAGCAAACGGCGCTGTACGCCGAGCTGGCCGGCGATCGCGCGCTCGCCGCCGCCGCCCCGGACCGCGCCCGCAGCCAGTATCTGGCCGCGCTCGCCGCGATCGATCTATTGGAGCCGTCCGAAGCGATCTATCGCCTGTGGAGCGCCATCGTCCATCGACTGGGGCTGGCCTGCGCATTCGATCCGTCGCGCAGTCATCTGACGCTGTTCGAGCGCGCCGTCGAATTAAGCCGCGAGCGCGGCGATCACGAGGGGGTAGCGCGTGCCGAGTATTGGCTCGGCTTCATCCAATACGCGCTGGGCGACAACGCCGATGCCATCCGTCACTACGAGCGCGCGCTCGAATCGTGCGACAAAGCGGCGGAGCTGGCGCGCGCCCTCGACGATTCGATCGCGATACGGCAACTGGCACGGCTCAGCGTGCAGCTCGTCGCCACGGTCGGTCAAGCCCTCGCCGCGGCTGGGGAACACGACCGGGCCCTGCCGTTGTTCGATCGAGCCCTGGCCGTGAAGCGCCACCACCGCCGGCAATCGAGTCCCGCCGTCGGTTTGGCCTACACGCTCGCCTGCAAAGGTGCCGCACTCGGCGATCTCGGCCGTTTCGAAGAGGCGCAGGCCTGCTTCGAAGAAGCGCTCGACGCGATTCGACCGGGACACCTGCCGGTGGAGAGCGCCATCCTCGGCTGGCGCAGTGCGGTGTTGATCTGGCAGGGCCGCTGGGAAGAAGCGCGCGAGACGGGGCTGCGCGCACAAGGCCTGGCGCATCGCGCGGGCAGCTTGTACGTGCTCGCGCAGGGCCAGGCCGCTGCGCAGTATGCCGCGTGGATGATCGACAGGTCGCCAGCCGCGATCGACGCGCTCGCACGGGCCACATCATGGCTCGAGCACCTCGATCGACGATTGTCGATTTCAATCAACTACGGTTGGCTGGCAGAAACCATGGCCGTCGAAGGACGCTCACACGACGCACGCCACTACGCGCAGCGCGCCATCGAACGCGCGGCGGTGCGCGATCCGTTTGGCGAAGCCGCGGCATATCGCGCACTGGCGCGAGTCACCTGGGACTCGCCGGACGCCGCCGCCGATGCGTTTCTCGATCGAGCGATGTTGGTGGGGCGCGCGCGACGTTCGTTGCGCGAGGAGGCGTTGACGATACTGTGGCAAGGGCGGGGTGCCGTTCGCCGCCAGCGCGCCGCCGCAGCCACGCAGTTACTGATCGAGGCGAGCCGCCGGTTCAGCTCGATGGATATGGCGTGGCACCATGCGCAGGCGCAGCACGCGCTGGCCAGTCTGAACGTCGAGCCGAGCGGTTCCCCGGTGCGGGAGATCTAAGGGCCAGCCGGTGGCGGGGGACCCCGAGGCGGTAGAATGCCGCGCGAGGAGAGCCGACGGTGGCAATCGCGATGAGCCCTGAAGTGATGCAGCGCTGTCTTGTCGCGGTTCCCTTGCTGACGGCTCTGTCGCCGGCCGAACTCGACATGCTGGTCGCTTCGGCACGCTCGCTATCGTTCAAGAAGGGCGCGCGGATTTTCGAGGAGGGCTCTCCGGCCGATTGCTGTTTCGTTCTGACGTCCGGCAAAGCCCGGGTCGTGCTCGCGGGCGGCGGCGGCACCGAGATTCTTCTGAACATCCTGACTCCGCCTGCGCTCGTCGGTGAGATTGGGTTGCTGGATCACCCGACGCGGTCGGCGTCTCTAGTCGCCGCGGAACCCTGCCATTTGATCCGGATCAGCGGCGCCGCATTCCAGTCGCTGCGCGGGAACCGCGCGTTCGAGGACCGCCTCGTGGCGGGGCTCGTCTCCACGGTGCGCCGCTCCGACGATCGCGTACGCGTGATCTCCGCGTTTCCAGCCGTGAAAAGAGTCGCCTGGTGCCTCGGCCGCGTCGCCAGCGTGTCCGGCCGCCGCGAGGGCAGGTCCATCGTCATCCCGAAGACGTCGCATCAGGAGCTTGCGGAGATGGCTGGGTGCACGCGAGAGACGGTTACGCGTGCCATGCAGACGCTTCGGAAGAAGAAGTATGTGGCGATCGACAGCCGGACGATGCGAATCGATATCGACGCGATGCAGCATTACTTGACGACGGAATTGACCGTGCCCGAACGCTGAGTCCATGTCTTGTAACGCCGGGCGGGCGTGGTCGCGAGTGCAACCCGCGCCCTAGAGGCTACGAGGGAACGGTCGTTCTTGGCCCGGACCCTCGATCTCGTAAACGACGCCGTATGCGTTCTCGGACGTCCGTGTCACGTCGAGTGACAGGTGCTGCGTTCTCAGGTCCGCCTCGCGACGACGCCACGTCATCTGTGAGTCACGCCTCGCTCGAGGATGTCGGGCGGAACGCCACCAGCAAGGCCGGCGGACGCGTTCGCCTAAACCCATTGGATGAACAGGTTGGGGATGCGGGTGAGCCCGATAGGAATCGAACCGCCTGGGAATCAAACAGGAGGGCACTGATGGCGCGTAAGCCACGCGGCCGGAAGCCGTAACCCGAAGGAGGCAACTCGTTGCCACAGGTGACAGGAGGTACGATCATGCCGCGGGGCGCCAGAGCTGCAGATAATGTTGGTTGCGGGCCCGCAACCAACACTAGCGACTCTTTCTGCTCTGGAGTGGGCGCGGCCCTGCGCCGCGGCCAGCATCGGACCCAGGTTCCCCACGAATACTCGCGCTCGATCGGGCTTCGATGTATAACTTCGCATCCCGGCCTGTCAAAACGAAAATCCCGGTTGAGCGCCTCAGGAAGCTTCTATGGCACCCTCGCCCGAACCAGACCGTCCGTTTGATCCCGCGGAGCCTGGCGTATCGAAGAAGGTGCATCGGGGAGGCTCGTTCCTCTGCACCAGCCAGTACTGCTCCCGTTATATTGTCGGAACGCGAGGCAAGGGCGAAGTCGGCACGGGAACGAATCACCTCGGCTTTCGTTGCGTCATGGACCGGCGTCACACTTCGGAGTAGCTATGACTGATCTGAGGAAACAGCAGTGGACCAGCGTTCCACTCGTCCTTTTCACTGCACTGACTCTCGTTGCGCAGGTGAACCGTCCAGAGGCGTCGCAGGCTAAGGCACCGGTTGCAGCCGCGAGAAAACCCAACATCGTCCTGATGCTCACGGACAATCTCGGCTATGGCGAGTTGGGCGTCTACGGCGGCGGTATTCTCCGGGGCGCGCCGACTCCGCGCATCGACAGACTTGCCGGCGAGGGAATGCGGCTGCTGAATTTCAACGTCGAGGCTCAGTGCACTCCCTCGCGCTCGGCGCTGATGACCGGCCGTTTCCCCATTCGATCCGGCACCCACTCCGTGCCAAGAGGAGGCGTTCCCGAGGGGCTGACGCTCTGGGAGGTGACGCTGGCGCAACGCCTCTCGGAGCAGGGCTATGCCACCGGAATGTGGGGGAAGTGGCATCTCGGCAGCGCCGAAGCGCGGCTTCCCACCAATCGCGGCTTCGATGAGTGGTACGGCATCCCGCGCACCTACAGCGAGACCTTCTGGCCGTCGCTGAACGACACCCATTCGATCTGGCCGTCTGTGGGATCAAAACAAGGCTGGGACCCGAAGCTGGTCCCGGCCCAACCCATCTACGAAGCGCGCAAGGGTGAAAAGCCCCGACAGGTCGCCGAACTGGATCTGGATCACCGCCGGACCATGGAAAAGGAAATCACGACGCGCGCCGTTGCCTTCATCAAGAAAAATGCGGGCGCGTCCAAGCCGTTTTTCGCCTTCGTGCCATTCTCGCTGGTTCACATGCCGACCGTGCCCCATCCGGAGTTTGCGGGCAAGACCGGGAACGGCGATTGGGCCGACTCCCTCGCCGAGATGGACTATCGGACGGGAGAGATCCTCGACGCCATCAAAGCAGCTGGTATCGAAGACGACACGATCGTCATTTTCACCAGCGATAACGGCGGGGAGGCGACCCACCCGTGGGAGGGCGACAACGGTCCATGGCGTGGCACGTATTTCACGGCGATGGAGGCCTCGCTTCGCGCGCCATTCATCATCCGCTGGCCGGGAAAGATCCCCGCGGGCCGGGTCAACAACGAGATCGTCCACATCGTCGATCTCTTCACAACGCTGACCCACCTGGGAGGCGCCGAAACCCCGAAAGACCGCGCCGTTGACGGCGTGGATCAAATGGATTTTTTCCTTGGCAAACGGGAAAACTCAAATCGCGAGGGGTTCGTGGCCTATGTGGCTGACCGTCTGCATGCGGTGAAATGGCGGAACTGGAAAATGCATCTGATTTGGCAGGAGAAGATGTACGACCCGCCCCAGATTCTGCCGCTCCCCAAAATCATCAATTTGCTCACGGACCTGAAGGAAGAGCGTGACGTGCTAATCCCCAGCGGTTGGGTGGCCTACCCGATGATGAAAATTCGCAGTGATTTTGAGGAGAGCCTGAAGAAGTATCCGCCGATCAAGATGGGTACGCCTGATCCGTATTACCCTCCCGCTGAAGCGAAGTAGACGGGTGGGCCGGTGTGCCGCAGCGTCACCGCGGAGCTGGAGCAACCGCGGCGAGCAACGGATACAGCGGGACAAGCGCAGAGCCGTTCGGAATGGGCCCGCCGAGGAGTTCAGGCCGTCACTACGTACAACCCCGGTCGGTATTGACGGAGGTCGTCGGAATCCGACGACCTCTCTGCGATAGCTCTTCGGGACCGACAGTCGCAATCAGGCCTACGACGACGGGCGGGCGTACTGATTGAACCACGCGATCGTCCGGGTCCATGCCTGCGCCGCCGTCTCCTTGTTGTAACGTTCCGGGGTGGCGTCATTGAAGAAACCGTGAACCGAATTGGGCCAAATGTGACCCTCGTAGGGGATGTTGTTCTTCTTCAATTCCGCCTCGTACGCCGGATATGCCTTCACCAGCCCCGCGTCGAGCGCCCCGTGATGCACGAGGATCGCCGCTTTGATCTTCGCCACCTCTTCCGCCGGTGGCGCGCCGCCATAAAACGGTGCGGCTGCCGCCAGGTCGGCGCCCAGGATCGTCGCCAGCGTGTTGGACATCCCACCACCGAAGCAGAAGCCGGTCGCGCAGACTTTGCCGTTGCCGAGCGCGTGGGCCTTGAGCCACTGAGCCGAGGCCACGAAATCCTGAGTCATCTTCGGGCGATCGATCTTGGCGAACAGTTGGCCGCCTTTGAAGTCGTCGCTCGGATATCCCCCGACCGAGGTCAGCGCGTCCGGCGCAAAGGCAATGAAGTTCTCCAGCGCAAACCGCCGCGCCACGTCTTCGGTATGCGGATTGAGACCGCGATTCTCGTGGATCACGAGCACCGCAGGCAGTTTTGTGGGCTTTTCGCTCCGGGTTGTTTGGCTGAACGGCCGGACGAAATAGCCGCGAATCTGCCCATTGCCATTGGGTGACGGTATGGTCTCGTAGCTGGCCGTGATCCGCTCGTCATCCTTGCGAACCTGCTGCCCCAACGCGTAGTTCGGCATCAGCGCTTCGACGATGGCGGCGGCGCTCAAGCCGGCGACCGCAAAACGATTGATGCCCTTCAGAAAATCGCGACGACTGACCTCGCCATGAATGTAACGTGTGTACAGATCCACGGCTTCGGGAGGGATCCTTCTCGTCGCCGGTCCTTGATTCTCGTCCATTGATGCCTCCTGTGAGCCGTCGAGGATATCACTCTCCTTCGGATGTGCGCATAATGTGCGCAGCATGACGGCCAAACGGTCGAGCAAGCGCGTCGCATCGGTGCGAGAGTACGTCGCGTCGAAGCCGAAAGAGTCTCGAGCCAGCCTCGAAGCGGTGCGCCGGGCGATTCTCAAGGCGCTGCCGAATGCGCAAGAAGGGCTGGCCTATCAGATGCCGGCCTACACGCTGAACGGCGTCGGCGTGCTGTATTTCGCCGGGTGGAAGTCCCACTACTCCCTCTATCCCGCAAGCGATGCGTTGGTCGAGGCGTTCGCCAAGGAGCTGGCGCCATACGAACGCAGCAAGGGGACGCTCAAGTTCCCATTGTCCGAGCCTGTGCCCGTCCGCCTGATTGAGCGGATCGCTAAGTTCCGGGCCCGGCAACTCACGACGCGCGACGCGGCGACGGGCGGGCGCAAAGGCGGACGGGAAGGACAGGTCGATCGGATCCGCCGCATCTGTGCGACGCTTCCCAGCGCGTTCGAGAAGATGTCGCACGGCACGCCCTGCTTCTTCGTCGAGCCGGGCAAGGGCTGCTTCGCGATGTTTGCCGAGCACCACCGCGACGATGGCCGGCTGTCGCTGTGGGTGCCGGTGGCGGAGGGCCTGCAGCCGCTGATGATCGAAGAATCGCCCGACATCTATTTTTATCCGCGCTACGTCGGCGCCGGCGGGTGGGTCG
>JANOZI010000507.1:0-14227 GCA_031429375.1 Acidobacteriota bacterium
CAGCGGCTTCGACGTGCGCACCGGCAAGCGCTTGTGGACGCTGCATTCCATTCCGCAAAAGGGTGAATTCGGCAACGAGACGTGGCGAGACGACTCGGCGTCTTACAGCGGCAGCACCAACGTGTGGACGAACATGTCGGCCGACGAGGAGCTTGGCCTCGTGTACTTGCCGTTCGGCACGCCCACCGACGATTGGTACGGGGGCCATCGCCCCGGGGCCAACCTGTTTGCCGAGAGCCTGGTCGCACTCGACGCGCGCAGCGGCAAACGCGCCTGGCATTTCCAGGCGGTGCATCACGGCGTCTGGGACTACGACTTTCCCGCGGCGCCGATTCTTATCGACATCAAGGTGAACGGCAGAGACATCAAGGCCGTTGCGCAGGTCAGCAAGCAGGGCTTCACGTACGTGTTCGATCGAAAGACCGGCGCGCCGGTGTGGCCGATCGAAGAGCGGCCCGTTCCGCAATCGACCATCCCCGGCGAGCGCACGTCGCCGACGCAGCCGTTTCCCACCAGGCCGCCGGCGTTCGAGCCGCAGGGAATTACTGAGAGCGACTTGATCGACTTCACGCCCGAACTTCGAAAGGCCGCGATTGAGGCGATCAAGCCGTTCGATGTCGGCCCGATCTTCACGCCGCCCTCTGAAAAGGGCGTCATCCAGAACCCGGGATGGGCCGGCGGCGCCAACTGGGCGGGCGCGGCGGTCGATCCGGAAACGGGAACGCTCTACGTGCCGTCGATGACCAGCCCGATCGTCGTGCAGCTCGTGAAGCCGGATCCGAAACTCAGCAACCTGCTTTACGTGCGTGGCGGCGTGATGATGCCGCCCTCGCTCGACGGATTGCCGATCACCAAGCCGCCGTACGGGCGCGTGACCGCGATCGATTTGCAAAAGGGCGACATCAAGTGGATCAGGCCGGTTGGAGACGGCCCGCGCGATCACCCGCTGCTGAAGGATTTACAGCTGCCGCCGCTTGGCGCGCCACTCAGAAACGCGGCCATGGTCACGAGGACCCTGCTATTCATCGCGATGGGGCAGGGCAATCTTGGCAGCGGCCGTCCGCTGCCGGTGGGCGGCCGTCCGCTCAGCCCGCCGCACCAGGAGCCGATCAAACTTCACGCCTTCGACAAGGCGACCGGCGCGCACGTGTGGGAATTCTCACCGCCGTCGCGCCCGATGGCGTCGCCGATGACATATCTCTATCAGGGCAAACAGTATCTTGTAGTCGCCGCCGGAAGCGGTCCGTCAGCCGAGCTCATCGCATTTACCTTGGGGTCTTAGACATGAAGCAATATTCACGCGCTCTCATCCTCACGCTCGCCGCTCTGCTGGCGCCTTCGCTGGCGATCGGCCAGGCGTTGACCAACATCAGCTCGACGATCGTGCGTTACAACACGCGCAAGGCCACGGTGAAGCCGCAGGGCGAGCTGAAGGCGCAGATCGACGCGGTCGACAAGGAGATTGCCGACGCCCAGCGCCTCGGCAAGGTCGGCGAGCTTCGCCGGCAGGTCGCCAAAGGGCTCGCGCTGCTCGACGGCGTGGCGTGGACGCCCGCGCTCGATTTCCAGAATTCGCTGGCGCTTCGGAGCGAGCGCACGATGATCGATTCGTCGGCGCCGTATGCGCTGCGGCTCGAACAGATCTACAGCCCGTCGATCGAGCTGACCCCCGCGATCACCGCGAAGGTGACCCTGCGCAGGCGCGTGCCGCCGGCGGGCGGGAGCGCGTCGAGCGCGCCGGTCGCGGCACCGCCGCGTGAGCTGGGCACGTTCGACGGCAACCGCGACATGCGCGAGTCGCCGCTGGCCATGGAGCTCGACCTGGCGGGCGTCGAAGACGGCAGCTACGTGATCGAGACCGAAGTGCTCGACGGCACGACCGCGATCGGCACGGCGACGCTTGGCGTCGTGCTGCAGAAGGGGCTTGACGCGAAGCTGCGCGCGCTCGAAACCAGCGCGGCAGCGGCAGCGCCGGGCGTGCGCGCCGACATTCTCTATCCGGCCGACTTCATCAAGAACATCAACCGCGGCCGGATCACCCCGGGGACGTTCAACGCCGCCAGCGAGATCGCCGCGGCCGAAGCGGTCGCGGCCGCCGCCAAGGGCGGCAAGGATCCGTTCAAGGGGAAGACCGGCGACATGGAGCGGCACTATCCGCTCGAAGGCGCCAACGAGATCATGCCGTACCGCGTTTACGTGCCGAAGGCCTACACCGGCGCCGCGGCGCTGCCGCTGGTGATCGCGCTGCACGGCCTTGGCGCGAACGAAGACTCGTTTTTTGATTCGTATTCGAAGCTGCCGCCGCAGCTCGCGGAGCAACACGGCTTCCTGATGGCGGCCCCGCTCGGCTACCGCGTCGACGGGTTCTATGGCTCGACGATCATGGGCTCCGGCGACGCCGCCGCGAGACGCCGCGTCGAATACAGCGAGAAAGACGTGATGGAAGTCCTCCGGTTGATGAAGGCCAACTACAAGGTGGACGAATCGCGCATTTACCTGATCGGCCATTCGATGGGCGCGATCGGGACCTGGGCGCTGGCGTCGAAGTACCCGGACATCTGGGCGGCACTCGTGCCGTTTTCAGGCGTCGGCTCACCCGCGCTCGCCGAGCGCATGAAGGGCATTCCGCAGTTCGTCGTCCACGGCGACAACGACCCGACCGTCAATGTTTCAGGATCGCGGACGATGGTGGCGGCGTTGAAGAAGTTGGGCGCCGACGTCACGTACCTCGAAATTGTCGGCGGCAACCACACCGATGTCGTGGTGCCGAACCTCGATCTGGCTTTTCACTTCCTCTCCACCCAGAAGAAGAAAACGACGCCAACGACGAGCAAACAGCAATAGATATCGAAGCGCTCTCCAAGCGTCTGACAAAAAACGCCCGCATCACGGTGATCACCGGTGCGGGTGTTTCTGCCGCCAGCGGCGTCCCCACCTTCCGCGGGCCGGATGGATTGTGGAAGCAGTACAGGCCCGAGACGCTGGCGACGCGCGAGGCGTTCGCGCGCGATCCCAAACTCGTGTGGGAATGGTACGACTGGCGGCGGCAGGCGATCGCCGCGTGCGAGCCCAATGCCGCCCACCGCGTGCTGGCCGAGTGGAGCCGGGCGTTCCCGGCATTCCAGTTAGTCACGCAGAACGTCGACGGGTTGCACGAGTGCGCCTTCGCCAAGGCGGCGACGCGACAGGCTGGTCCATCTGACATCATTCGCCTCCACGGATCGATCTGGGACGTGTCGTGTTGGAAGAAGTGCTCTGGCTCGCCGCCGCGATGGCGCGACGACACGGCGCCGTTGGCGCGGATTCCTCCCACGTGCCCTCATTGCAACGGACTGATTCGGCCGGACGTCGTGTGGTTCGGCGAAACGCTCGATCCAGACGTGCTCGATCGCGCGGAAGCGGCCGCGGACTGTGACGTCTTTCTGACGATTGGCACCTCGGCTGTCGTCTACCCGGCGGCGTCGTTTGTCGAACAGGCCCGCCGCAACGGCGCGTTCACGGTCGAGATCAATCCAGAGGCGACCCCGGCATCGAGCATCGCGGATCTGGTGCTGCGCGGCCCGGCTGAGGTGGTGTTGCCCGAGGTCGAGGCGGGACGCCTATAATACGTACAATGCGTTGGATTTCAGGGGTCGCGCTGGCCGGATTGGTCCTGGCGGGAGCATTGCTGCTCAGGCCCGAGACCGTCTACACGCACGTGCCGATCACGACCAGCATCGTCTTTCAGAAAGAGATCGCGCGGATCTTCCAGCGCAAGTGTTTCCAGTGCCACACCGAGGGAAATATCTCGATGTCGCTCACGACCTACAAGGACGCGCGGCCGTGGGCGGTGGCGATCAAGGAAGAAATTCTCGAGCGGCGCATGCCGCCGTGGAGCGCGGTCAACGGCTACGGTCACTTCGCCAATGACATGAGCCTGACCGCGCGCGAAGTCAGCCTCATCCTGGCCTGGGCCGACGGCGGCGCGCCGAGCGGCGTGCTGCTCGCCGACGAGAGCAAAGAGCCGGTGTTCGTGCCGCCGCTGACGGGCTGGGAGCAGGGCACTCCCGACGCGGTGGTCGAGGTTGCCAGGGATCAGAAAGTCGCCGCCGGCTCACCCGATCGCACCGCGCGATTTGAAGTGGCGTCCGGTCTCACGCAGTCGAAGTGGTTGCGTGCGCTGCAGCTGAACCCGAGCGATCGCCGCGGCATTCGCTACGCCGCAATCTACGACGCCGCGTCCGGCCGCTGGCTGGGAACATGGACGCCGAACACTCCGGTTAGCAGCCTGCCCGCAGGCGTCGGCATCCTGCTGCCGGCCAAGGCAAGGCTCGCCGTCGAGATCGGGTACCGCGGAACGGAAGCACCCGTGTCGGGCGCTGCCGAGCTCGGTCTGTATTTTTCGGAGAAGCGTCCGCCGCAAGTGGCCGTGCCGCTCGAGATTTCGGCGCCGGCAATCACGGTCGCCGCCGGTAAGACCCGCGAAAAGATCCGCACCGAAACGGTGTTGAAAGCCGCGACCACGGCGTCGGCGTTGTGGCCCAGGCTGGGCGCCGGCGCGAAGTCGGTCGAGGTCACGGCGATCAAGCCTGACGGCGTGGTTGAGCCGTTGTTGTGGTTGAAGAACTACCGGCCCGACTGGCCTTCGGCGTATGTCTTTCGCGAGCCCATCACCCTGCCTGCCGGCACTCGCGTCATTGTGACCGCTTACTACGACAACAGCACCGGCACGGTGCTGCAGGCCCGCCCATCGCTGTCGGTTACGGCTTTTCCGCCGTCTCGCCAGCCCGCAGCACTCGCACCGTAAACGGCACGGTCGACAGCTTGTTGTTCCGCAGGAACTGCAGCCAGATCCGGTAGTGGCCCGGCTTCGGGAAGAGCGCATGGAACGTCAGGTCCGGCCCGCCACCCTCTGTGATGGTCGTGCCTTCGAGCATCTCTTCCGGGTGCGCGTGCACGTGCTCCATCATGTCTTCGCTCAACATCATCGCGTGGCCGAACGCGCCGAGATAGCGCTGCAGGTTCGTCACCGGCTGTTCGGTTTTGTCGTCGGTGAAGCGGATCGGCACGTCGAGCTCGTCTCCCGAGATGAGCTTGGCCGGCTCGATCCGCAGGTCCACGGTCACGCCATCCACGGACTTCACCCACGTTTTGTCGGCGGTGAGGTTGGCCGCATCCGACGCAATGTCGCCCTCATAGCCCGCGGTCACGATTGGCGTCGCGATCAGCTGCGGCCCGCCACCAACCGGCATGAAGTCGCTGAAGAACACATAGTGCCCGGGTTTTGGCAGCGTGTGCTCGATCGTGAACGACCCGTCTTTTTCGAAAACGGGGTGCTCGTGATTGAACAGCGTCATGTCGCGGCTGACGATGAAGAGGTGATAGAGCTTGTCGTGGACGTCTGCGAACTGCCGCACGGTTTCGCCGGTGAGCGGATGGGTAATGGTGAAACGGAACCTGGTTTGTTGTCCGGCCTTGACCGCGCGCGGCTCGGCGACGACGCTCATGCGGTAGTCGGCGGTCGCCATCGGATCGCCGGGCACGAGGGTCATGCCGCAGATGCTGCATTTGCCGGGCGCGGCCTTCACCTCGTTCGGGTGCATGGGGCAGATGAAGCCGCTCGTCGAGGCAGGCGCGTTCGGGTCGACAATCGGCCGGGCCGTGCCGGGGATCAGCTCCTGGCCGGACAGGGCGACGGCCGAGGCGAGAGCCAGGACCACGAAGAAACGCATACAAACACAATAACAAATAACCAATTACGAATAACCAATTACGAATAACCAAACTCCCTTACGAACAACCGGACGGCATAGGCCGGAATTAGGCCCTGCCTCTTTGGTTATTGTTAATTGGTTATTGGTTATTAGTCATTTCATGCTCCTGGCCAGAGCCAGCCGAAAGCGCCGCCGGTCAGGCCGGCGTAAAGCAGGCCGTCGACGGCCGATCGGAAGGTCCAGCCCCAGCCGCGGCTCCACCAAATCGAGTTCTGCGGCAGCGACAGCCAGTAGCCCATGAAGCTCACGCACCCGGCGATCTGGAACACCCGCAGGTAGTCGGTGCCGGGGCCCATCGCACGGCTTGCGACATAGGCCGTGAAAAACGAGACGACGACGCAGTAGATGAACCAGTTGACCAGGTTGCCGGTCATGCTCATCTCGCCGCCTGGCCGCATCGTGATGAATGCCACCGGGCCTGCCTTGTACTTGGCCTGAAACTCCGGCGATTTCATCGCCGCTTGCGAGGAAGGCATCGGGAACGCGTAGTCGCCCGGAGCGATGTTGAGCGGCCGCAGCGCGTTCATCACCGCGTCTTCGTTCGACAATCGCTTCAAGTCGCCCTTATGCAGGGGCGTCATCATGTGGACGATGGAGCTGGCGATGAACACGAGCACGGCCGACAGGGCGAGCGGGATCAGCAACGACAGCATCGAGACCATGGGGGCCCTCCTTCGGTTGTTGATGCTACTCCTTTCAGAGGCTGCTGAACACGCCGGCGATGTGCCTGGCGGCGGCGATCAGGTACAGGACGCACGCGCCTGCCACGAGCGTACGCTCGACGGTCAAGATCTTCGGCTTCGGCTGTGGCTGCTGCGCTTCGAGCGCCCGGCGGCGACGGGCCAGCCCTTCGCGGCAGCGTGTGACGGTCCGCGCGCCGCGGGCGGCATCAGGAGTGAGGAGCGGAAGGTTTTCGATCACGTGGTTACCGCCTTCAGCTGCAAGACAAGGGAAGCGTCCCGCTCGTCGAGCTCGCGCGCGAGCATCATGCGAGCGCGACTGAGCCGCTGACGCATCGCGTCAGGAGAAACGCCGCAGACGATTGCCGCTTCCCGGGGTGGCATGGCTTCAAGTGCGACCAGCAGCAACGCTTCACGATACACGGCCGGTAGGGCCGCGAGAGCGGCATCGATGCGCTCCGCGGTTTCCCGGGCGATCGTCGCTTCGAATGGCGACGGTCCAGCCGAGCCGGACGGCCACAGCCCGAGGAGACTCGGGGCGTGCTGATCCTCAATCGATCGGGACCGGCAGTAGCTGACATGAAGGTTGCGCGCGATGGTGAAGAGGAACGGCCCCAACCGCGTATCCGCTCGCATCTTCGCCGCGCCGTGGACCAGGCGGAGCCAGGTTTCCTCGAGGAGATCCTCGGCAACATCGCGCCGCCGGCACAGGCGCGCCAGGAAGTTGAAGAGCCGTGGGTTGAACGCGGCATACACCGCTTCAAAGGCCACCTCATCGCCGGCGCGCAGCCTGGCGACGAGGTAGAGCTCACACTGCCGGTCCATGACTCTTATAACGCGTAAGACACCAAGTCGTGACGATTGGGCACGGCGGTCACGCCGGGCCTGGCTGGGCGTTATATCCCAACAGAGGGAGAACGAGCGATGGAACTCTTCGAGATGTTTCGGCAGATGGGCCTGGCGGCACTGTTCAGCATCCTGGTCAGCTTTCTGCCGCTGATCAACGCCGGCGCCTACCTGTTCAGGCCGACGGAGCAGCGGCTGGCGATGATGCGGCCGTTGTCACTGGCCGGCATTTTTGCCGGCCTCAACGGCAGCAGCCTCGGCGCCATCAACACGCTGCGCGGGCTCTGGCTCGAGCCGCCGAGGGACGGGCGTATTGCGTTGATTGGGACCGCTGAATCGATCGTGCCGCTCTACGTGGCGTTCTCGTGCCTGATGCTGGCGTGGCTGCTGGTGTCCGCGGGCATGTGGCGGCACAAATAAAAGTGCGTACGGTGCGTACAGTTCCAAGGGTGCGTACGGTGCTTGGCACCTTGGCACCAACGCACGGTACGCACTCTTGGAACTGTACGCACTGTCCGCACTCTCTTCAGTCGAGCGCGAGCGATCCTGTGTAAATCGCCATGCCAACAACGGCATCGATGCCGAGGGCGTCGAGGGCGTCGATCTCGGCCCGCGTCGTGATGCCGCCCGCTGCGGTCAGCTTCCGGCTGGTCGCTTTGGCCACGGCCCTGATCGCGCCCATGTCGGTGCCCTGCATCAGGCCTTCCTTGTCGACGTGAGTGTAGAGAAATTCGGCGCAGTACGGCTCGAGCGCGGCGACGGCCTGCACCGCGGTCAGCGCGAGCATGGTCTTCCAGCCGTGGATCACGACGCGGCCGGCCCTCGAATCGACCGCGGCGATCAGGCGGTCGGGCCCGACCATGTCGGCCAGGGCGCGCGCGAACTCGTGGTCGACCATCTGGTGGATGTCGTTGCCGTCGACGCGACGGAACAGCCCCGAGCCGGCGATCACCGCCTGCGCGCCGGCGTTGATCAGCTCTTCGGCGCGCCGCACGCTGCGCACGCCGCCACCGACGCGGCAGGGCAGCCGCGCCGCGATCTGCCTGACCAGCGCGTCGTTGTTGCCTCTCGACATCGCCGCATCCAGGTCGATCAGCTGCACTTTTGGAAAAGCCGAGAACTTCTCGACCCAGCCGTCGAGATCGTCGGAGGCGATGGCGAGCTTGTCGCCCTGCACGAGTTGAACGACGCGGCCACCTTGCAGGTCAATCGATGGGATCAGCATACGGGCCTAAATGCCTCACACAGAAACACCCTTCGACTCCGCCCGCGAAAACGCGAGCGTCGCTCAGGGCAGGCAGAAACACCCTTCGACTCCGCCCAAGAGAACGCGAGCGTCGCTCAGGGCAGGCCGAAACACGGAATTTGGTTTTTCAAAACCATTCTCTGTGATTCCGTGTTTCCGTGCTTCTGCGTAAAGCATTGTCACAGACGGACGGGAATCTGCTTCGAGTTGAGAAAGAGTTTTAGCTCAGCGACGCTCTTCTCGTTGAAGTGAAAGATCGACGCGGCGAGGGCGGCGTCGGCCCGGCCGGTGGTGAAGACCTCGGCAAAGTGTTCGAACGACCCCGCGCCACCCGAGGCGATTACCGGAATGTTAACCGCATCCGATACCGCCGCGGTCAGAGCGCAGTCGAAGCCGGCCTTCGTGCCATCGCGGTCGATGGACGTCAGCAGGATCTCGCCCGCGCCCCGCGCGGTGGCTTCGCGCGCCCACTCGACCGCGTCGCGCGGTGTTTCGGACCGGCCGCTGCGGCCGTAGACGGCGAATCGCCCGCCCTGCAGCTTCGCATCGATCGCGACGATCACGGCCTGGCTGCCGTAGCGATTGGCGAGCGTCGTGATCAACCCGGGACTGCTGATCGCCGCCGTGTTGAGGCTGACCTTGTCGGCGCCCGCCTCAATCGCCGCCGCCGCATCGTCTTCGCTGCGAATGCCGCCGCCGACGGCGAGGGGCAGGAAGATCTCGCGCGCGACCGCGGCAATGGTGTGAGCGCGCGCCTGGCGGGCTTCGACGGTTGCCGTGACGTCGAGAATCACGATTTCGTCGATGCCTTCGGTGTTGTAACGGCGTGCGAGCGCGGCCGGATCACCGGCGTCGCGCAGGCCCTCGAAGTTCACGCCCTTGACGACCTTGCCGTCGCGGACATCGAGGCACGCGATGATCCGCTTAGACAACATTCCGGAGCCAGTTGCTGAGGATGTGAAGGCCGGCGGGTCCGGATTTCTCTGGATGAAACTGCACCGCTGATACGCGGTCGCGCTCGACCGCGGCGCTGAAGGGGGCGCCGTACTCGCACACGGCCGCCGTATCGTCGACGACCGGCGCGGCGTAGGAGTGCGTGAAGTAGACCTGCGTGCCTGGCGCGACACCGGCCATCAGCTTCGTGGCCCGCGGCATGGTGAGGCTGTTCCAGCCAACATGTGGCACTTTCATCCGCTCGCTTTCGGATCCCGTAAAGAGGAAGCAGGTTCCTTTGAACACTCCCAGCCCCGCCACGCCGGGCGCCTCGGTGCTGCCCTCGAACAGCCACTGCAGCCCGACGCAGATGCCGAGCAACGGCGTGCCGTCGGCCACGGTGGCCGAGATCGCTGCGCGCCAGTCATCGGTGAGGCCGCGCGTGGCATCGAAGTGGCCGACCCCGGGCACGATGATGCCGTGGGCGCGCGCCAGCTCACCCGGCACCGTTGGCGTCCAGACACTGGCGCCAATTGCCGCCAGCGCTTTCCGCACGGACGTGAGGTTGCCCGCGCCGTAGTCCACGAGTGCGATCACAGCAGGCCCTTCGTGCTCGGCAGCATGCGCGCCATGCGCTTGTCTTTCGCACACGCCACCCGCAGCGCGCGGGCGAAGGCCTTGAAGCACGCTTCGATCTTGTGATGATTCGATCGACCGTACATCACCTTCAGGTGCACGTTCGCCCGTGCCGCCATGGCGAAACCGTCGAAGAAATCGTGCACGAGCTCGGTCTGCAGATCCCCGACCAGCCGCACGGTGACCTTCGTGTCGATCACCGCATGGGGCCGCCCGCTCAAGTCGATCGCCGCGACCGCCAGCGTTTCGTCCATCGGCATCACGAAGTAGCCGGCGCGATTGATGCCGCGCTTGTTGCCGATCGCCTCCAGCACGGCTTCGCCGAGCGCGATGCCGGCGTCTTCGACCGTGTGATGCTGATCGACGTCGAGGTCGCCGCGGGCCTTGACCTTCAGATCGAACCCGCCGTGCCGCGCCACCAGATCCAGCATGTGATCGAGACATCGAATCCCGGTCGCGTTCTGGTACTTTCCGGTGCCATCGAGCGCGAGCGCGACCTTGATCTGCGTCTCGGCGGTCCGTCGATCGACGACCGCTGTGCGGCTTGCCCGCCGTCGGGGAGTCTTTAGCGGAGGCGCGCGCACAAGGCCTCCAGCGTCTCGACCGCCGTGCGGGTGTGTTCCACCACGCCGGTGGTGAGCCGGAAACAATTGGGGCAGGCCGGGTCCGTGGTGCGATCGCGGACGAACACGCCCCTGGCAATCATGCCGTCGACCAGCTCTCGCGCGCGATCGGCGCCGTCAATCAGCACGAAGTTGGCGGCGCTTTTCCAGTGCTTCAAGCCGGCGCGTTCGCACGCGGCGTAGACGAGCTCTTTCGACTCGGCGGCCTGGGCGAGATACCACGATCGAAATTCCGTATCGCCAATGGCAGCTCGCAGCGCAGCCACGGCGACCACGTTGAGGTTGAACAGCGGCATCGCTCGTCGAATCGGCGTGAGAATGTCCGGTGAGGCGATCATCACTCCGACCCGCATGCCGGCCAGGCCGAACGCCTTCGAGAACGTGCGTCCGACCAGTACGTTCGGGTAGCGCGGGGCTTCTTGAAGAAAATTTTCACCGTGAAAGTCGTGATACGCCTCGTCCACGAACACCAGCGCGTGACCGGCCTCCGCCGCGACCCGATGAATCGCGTCTTTGGGAACCGGCCGCCCGCTGGGGTTGTTGGGGTTGTTGATGTAGACCATCCGCGTGTTGGGCGTCAGCGCGCGCAGCACCGCGTCAACCGGGTAGGCGTAGTCTCTTGCAGCCGGCACCGATACCACCCGCGCGCCCATCGCATGCGCGGTGCTGAGGTAGGGTTCGAAGGCCGGCTGCGATACGAGAATTTCGGGCGTGCCAGACGGTGCCGTGAGCGGCGCGCCCAATTCGACCAGCGCTGCCGGCGTGCGGCCGGCCAGGTAGCCAACCGATGCCAGCAGGATGCCCTCGTCCAGGCCGTTGGTCAGCACGATGCGATCGGGGTCGACGCCGAGAAAGGCGGCGGTTTCAACGATGGCGTCGCGAAAGTCCGGATAGGTGGCCAGGCGCGGCCCATCGAACGCGCGCACGGCGGCGACGACCTTCGGCGAGCAACCTCCGGTGTTTTCGTTGAGGTGAAGGCGGAGTCCAGGGCCAAGATCCGGAACGCCTTGAATTGTCGTCATCGCTTTTGCCTGCTGCGGAAAACAGCGGAACTAAAGTTCCGCTCTACCTGTTCGTACTTCAATCGAGCGCGCGTGGGATTCCAGGCCCTCTGCGCGTGCCAGGGTCGTCACCGTCTTTGCAATTCGCGCGAGGCCCGCTTTCGTCATCCGCTGCACCGACACGAGCTTCACGAAATCGGCGGCGTTCAAGCCGCCGCGATACCGCGCGGCGCCGGCCGTGGGCAGCACGTGGTTGGAGCCGATCGCGTAATCGCCGGCCACCTGCGCCGTCCAGCCGCCGACGAATACCGCGCCGGCATTCCAGGCGAGTCTTGCCAGCGCTTCGGTTCCCACGACCAGGTGTTCGGCCGCCGCCGTGTTGGCGAGCGCAATCGCCTCGCGCATACCGGCGCACACGATGATGCCGCCATGCCGTGCGATCGCCTGGCGCGCGGGACCTGACAGCGGCATCGCCGCTGCGACTTCCGCGGCGACGCGCCCGGCCAGCCGTCGGTTGGACGTGATGAAGACCGCGCGCGCGTCGGGGTCGTGTTCGGCCTGGGCGAGCAGGTCGGCCGCGATCCACTTCGCGGGACCGGTCGCCGACACGATCAGGATCTCGGTTGGCCCGGCGTAGAAGTCGATGCCGCAGTCCGCCGACACGAGCGACTTGGCCGCCGCGACCCAGCGATTGCCGGGCCCGACGATCTTGTCGACGCGGGGCACCGTTGGTGTGCCATAGGCCAATGCCGCGATGGCATGCGCGCCGCCGATCTGAAAGAACCGATCCACGCCGGCTTCGATCGCCGCGGCGAACACCGCGGCGTCCGGCCTCGGGCACGCCACCACGATTTCGGCGACGCCAGCCGCCCGCGCCGGGATGGCCGTCATCAGCAACGAGGAAGGCAGTGGGTAGCGGCCCGCAGGGACGTAGCAGCCGACAGTGGCGACAGGAACGATCCGCTGCTCGACGGTGATGCCCGTTGCCACCTTCAGCCGCCAGCCTTTGGGAACCTGGCGGCGCGACACCTGCCGGATGTTCGAGGCCGCCCGCTTGATCGCCGTTCGTACCGCCGGCGCGAGCGGCCGCGCGCGCGATTCCCACTGGCGCCGCGGCACCTCGATCGCGCCCTGATGGCCGTCGAGCTCGCGCGCGTAGCGCGCGAGCGCCGCATCGCCGCCACGGCGGACGCGCTCGACGATCTCAGCCGCCTGCCGATCGGTCGCGCGATCGCGCACCCGCGTGGCCGAAAGCAGCTCGGCAACGGCACGGCGATTGGTTGAGGAGACGATCTTCATAAGTGCCACAGATCAGCAGGTTCAGACCGGTGTTCTCTAGACAACGATCTTGTTCAACGGGTATTCGACGATGCCCTGTCCGCCAGCCATCTTCAAACGCGGGATCAAATCCCGCGCGGTCTTCTCCTCGAGAATCGTATTGATCGCCACCCACTCGGGATCGCTCAGCGACGACACCGTCGGCCGTTGCAACGCAGGCAGCAGCGCGAGCAGCGTCTCGAGATCCGTCCGCTTGGCGTTGAGCATCAGGCCGACCCGCCCTTGCGCCTCGATCGCGGCCTTCAGCAGCAGCGCCAGGTTCTCGATCTTGGTCTTCTTCCAGCCGTCCTTCATTGCCGGCTGGTTGGCAATCAGCTGCGTGTTCGATTCGATGACCGTCTCGATGATGCGCAGGCGATTGGCGCGCAGCGTCGAGCCGGTTTCGGTGGCTTCGACGATGGCGTCGGCGAGGACGGGGGGTTTGACCTCGGTCGCGCCCCAGGAAAACTCGACGTCGACGTTCATGCCCTTGGCGGTGAAGTAATGCTTGGTGACGCGCACCAGCTCGGTGGCAATGCGCTTGCCGTTGAGGTCGGCCACGCTCTTGAATGGCGAGTCTTCCGGCGCGGCCAGTACCCAGCGCACCTTGCCGAAGCTCTGCTTCGCATAAATCAGGTCGCAGATGCGCGCCAGCGGCGTCTGGTCCGGATGGCCGATCTCGTGCTCCGCGATCCAGTCGAGGCCGGTCAGGCCGGCGTCGAGCACGCCGTCGGCGACGTAGCGCGCCATCTCCTGTGCCCGGATCAGCATGCACTCGATTTCGGGGTCGTCAATCGCCGGAAAATAGGAGCGCGAATCGACGCGCATCTGGTAGCCGGCGCGCTGAAACAGCTGCACGGTCGCGTCCTGCAGCGAGCCCTTTGGAATGCCAAGTCTGAGTTTCATTTATTCGTCTCGGCTTTTGGCGCGCCGACCGTTGTTTGTCGTGCGCTGATCCCTGATCCCTGATCCCCGATCACTGTGTAGAAGCAGGTCCGCTCGCCGGTGTGGCACACGTTGCCGTCGCCCTCGCGCGTCACCTTGATCAACACCGTGTCTTCGTCGCAATCGACAAACATCTTCCGCACCGCCAGGCGGTTGCCCGAGGTCTCGCCCTTCATCCACAGCTTGTTGCGCGTGCGGCTGAAGAAGGTGACGTAGCCGGTCTGCTGCGTCAACGCCCAGGCCTCGT
>JANOZI010000508.1:0-3128 GCA_031429375.1 Acidobacteriota bacterium
GTGATGCCCGACGGCACGAAGTTGAGCGTCACGATGTGCAGGTAATCGACGCCGATGCGGATCACTTCCGGATCCGAGCTGAACAGCCGCATCAACGGCGCCGCGCCGAGGTAAACACCGCCCGCCGTGACGAGCATGACCATCGCCGCCATCGACGCCGCGGTCTTGAAGGCATCGCGCACGCGCTGGCCCTTGCGCGCGCCGAAGTTCTGGCCGGCCACCGGCGCCACCGCAAACCCCAGCGCGACCACCGGCAGGAACGCCGACTGCACGATCCGCAGCCCGACGCCGAAGCCGGCTTGCGCCGCGGCGCCGAACGGCTTCGTGATGGTGTAGACCACCACCATGTAGAGGCCCATCAGCGCGAATTCCGCGCCGGCTGGAAGGCCGATCGCCAGCATTTTCCCCCACACCCGGAACCTGGGTTTCCAATCGGCAAAATGAAATCGCAGGTAGGCGTTCTTGTCGAGAAAGTAAAACGAGATCCACACCACGCCAATCGCGATCGCGATAAACGTCGCGACCGCCGCGCCGCTGATGCCTTGCGGATCGAACGGACCCCACCCGAAAATCAGCACCGGTGCGAGCACGATGTTGATGATCACGGTGCCGGTCTGCACGAACATGCCCGGCTTGAAATTGCCGGTGCCGCGCAGCGCCGCGCCCATGGCGACCATCGCAAATTGCAGCGCCATTGCCGGAATGAACCAGAGCAGGTACTGCTCCGCCTGCGCCTGCATGTTGGCATCCGCGCTGAGCGCCGCCGCGTACGCGGTGCGATAGAACATTGCCACCACGAGGAACGAGACGCCGGCGACCATCGACAGCACCTGCGACTGGTTGAACAGGAAAGTCGCCTGGTCGTGTTGCTTGCTCCCGGCCGCATGCGACACCATCGTCGTCGTCCCGACGCCGAGCATCTGCGAGATGGCGAGCACGAGAAACGACAAGTTGGCGCTGATCCCGACCGCCGCGACGGCGTCGGTGCCGAGGCGCCCGACCCAGAACAGGTCGACCAGCACGTACAACGTCTGGAAGATCATGCTCACGAGCATGAAGCTGGTGGTCTTGATCAAATGGCCGGAGAGCGATCCTGTGGTGAGGTCCTGCATGAGGTTGCCCTCAATTATACGTAGGGCACCCCTTGATGACGTGCCGCAGCTATACGTAGGGCACCCCTTGATGGGGTGCCGCAGCTATATGTAGGGCACCCCTTTATGGGGTGCCGTCAGCAACGTGGCAGAATGAGCGCGGTTCCTGCTTGATCGGCGACATCCGCATCGTCCTGTCGTGGTTGCCGCCGCGTGAGCGGTGGCGATGGTTTCTGCTGGTGCCGATCGTGGGCCTGGCCGCGCTGATCGAGGCGGCAGGCGCGCTGGCTGTGTTCGGGCTGCTGCGACTGGTCGTCGACCCCGAGCAGGTGCGCACCGCGCCGGTCGTCTCGGCCATCTGGCGCGCGTGGCCGAACGACGATCCGCGCAGGATTGTCGCGGTTCTCGCCCTGGGCGTCGCGGTCTTCTACATCGCGCGCGCTGCGTTGCTGTCGTGGGCCGACTGGGTCAAGCAGGGCGTGGTCTACGGCTCCGCCGCATCCGCCGCCGAGCGCTTGCTGGCCCGATACCTGGCGGCCGATTATCTGTTCCACGTCCGGCGCCGCTCGGCGTCGCTGATCGAACCGATGACGCGATCGGCCGACATTGCGTACGAGCTCGTGGCGGGCTCGGCCGTGAACATCTTCGCGGAAGTGGTGACGATTGCGGCGCTGGCGGCCGTGCTGCTGATTTCGGCGCCCCCCATCACGCTCGTGGCCGTGGCGTTCGTGCTCGCGCTCGTGCTGGTGCCGATCGTGCTGACGCGCCGATCGTGGGAGCGCATCGGCGAGGAGGAGCGCGCGCTGTCGCAACAGCAACTGCACGTGCTGCAACAGAGCCTCGGTGCCATCAAGGACGTCAAGGTCACCGGGCGGCAGGAGTTCTTCGAAGCGCAGTTCCGCCACACCAAGCGCGAGCTGGCGGACATCAAGCAGCGCCGGTCGTGGGCCGCCGGTGTCGCCCGGCTGGGCGTCGAAACCACGTTGATCCTGTGCATGCTGCTGGTCGTGTTCCTCGTCATGCAAGACGACGTCGCGAGCGGCGGCACGGTGCCGGTGCTGGCACTGTTCGCGTATACCGGGTTTCGCGTCGTCCCGTCCGCGAACCGGATCATGCTGAACGTCGGCTACCTGCGCGAGGCGCACTCGTGGGTGGGGGAAATGCAGCGCGACATGCGTGCCCTGCGCCCGCCGGCGGCGCGGCCGTTCGAGCACCAGCCGCCGATGCTGCGCGACACGCTGGCGTGTGAAGAGGTGTCGTTCCGCTATGAAGACGGCGCGCCGCTCGCGCTCGAGCGCGTCAGCCTCGCGATCCGCCGCGGCGAGTCGATTGGCATCGTCGGGCCCACCGGCGCCGGCAAGAGCACGCTCGTCGACGTGCTGCTCGGCCTCCTGCCCCCGACGTCTGGCCGCGTGATGGTTGACGGCGAGCCGCTCGCCGGCCGCGAGCGCGCATGGCAGCGCCAGATCGGCTACGTCTCGCAGGACGTCTACCTGCTGGACGATTCACTCCGCCGCAATATCGCCTTTGGCATCGCCGACGCCGCGATTGACGACAGCCGCCTCGCAAACGCGGTCGCCCTGGCGCGGCTGGATGAGGTCGTGGCGTCGCTGCCGAAGAAGCTTGAAACGGTTGTCGGTGAAGACGGCGTGCGGCTGTCGGGCGGCCAGCGCCAGCGCGTGGCGATTGCGCGCGCGCTCTACCACGATCCGGCCGTGATCGTATTCGACGAGGCCACCGCCGCGCTCGACAACCAGACCGAACGCGAGGTGACGGCCGCGATCGCGTCGCTGCGCGGCACCCGGACCCTCATCGCGATCGCGCATCGGTTGTCGACGGTCATGGATTGCGATCGGCTGATCTACCTTCGCGAGGGCCGGGTCGCGGGCATCGGACCGCACTCCGATCTGATCAAGGACGAGGGCTTCCGCCACCTGACCTGACCGGCCGACTGTTCAGTCATGCACAAGAAGACAATTAAATAACTTTAAAGCACATTAACAGCAAACATGAGCTTGTTTGGCCCGTAAGTATCAA
>JANOZI010000509.1:0-4640 GCA_031429375.1 Acidobacteriota bacterium
GATGCCCGTGTTTGCCGCCGACATGACGGTGAAGGGCGAAGTCGTGGACATCGCCTGCGCGACGTCGAAGAAAGAAGCCGGCAAGGGCGCGGCCCACGCCGGGTGCGCAATGTCGTGCGCCAAGGGCGGCCAGCCGGTCGGCATCCTGACGGCCGATGCGATCTACACCGTGACCGGCGACTACGCCGCGAACAAGAACGCCAAGCTGCTCGACTTCGTCGCCAAGAACGTCGTCGTCACCGGCGAGGTGACGGAGAAGGACGGCGTCAAGTCGATCAACGTCAAGTCGATCAAGGCCGCCAACTAACTTTCAACTTTCAACTTTCAACTAACGGGTTCTTCCCACAATGGGTTGAGCCCGTTTTCGTTTGTACGGAGTCTAATCACTACAACAACACGCCAGACCCGGCCGGGCTTGCGCGATTTGGCAAAGGAGACACCCATGCCTCGCGATCTGTTCGGCGACGTCACGCGTCCCTCGATTTCGATCGGCAGCCGGAAATGGTACACGGTGCCGGTTGCCCTGCTGTCGCACTCGCTTGCGGTCGGGTTGGTGGTCGCGGTGCCGCTTCTGGCGCCATCGATGTTGCCCGAGGTCTGGCGCGGCGACGTCATCGCCTACGTCACCAAGGTGCTGCCGCCTCCGCCTCCGCCTCCGCCGCCCGTTCGTCGTGATGTTGTGGAGCGCCCGGCCGCCGATCCGAATCGCGCGCCGCTCGAAGCTCCCACCGGGTTTACCAAAGAGCGAGAGGACCTGCCCCCCTTCGAGAACGAGCGTCCGATTCCTGGTGTGGTCATCGGAGACGTAACGGACGGCCCCGTCGAACCCGTCGCCCCTCTTCGCCCGCCCGCCCCTGTTGAACCTGTTCGCGTTGGCGGAACGATTCGGCCGCCGCTGAAAGTACACGACGTCGCGCCGGTGTATTCAGCGGTCGCGATGGCCGCGCGCATCGAGGGCATCGTCATTCTCGAGGCCACGATCGGCATCGACGGGCAAGTCGTCAATGCCCGTGTTCTTCGCCCGGTGGCATTTCTCGATCAGGCCGCACTCGACGCCGTCCGCCAATGGCAATTCACGCCCACGTTGCTGAACGGCGTGCCTGTTCCCGTGCTGATGACGGTCACGGTCCGCTTCACGCTGAAGTGACGCCGATGATCAAACCCTCCCTGCTTCGGCCGCAGTCGGACATGAACATCACGCCGATGATCGACGTGCTGCTCGTGCTGCTCGTGATCTTCATGGCGGCGCTGCCGCTTTCTCAGCGCGGCATCGATCTGAACTTGCCGGCCGAGACGCAGTCAACCCCGTCGCAGGCGGCGCCGGACCAGATCGTGCTCGAGTATTCCGCCCAACGGCAACTCGAGATCAACCACCACCCGGTGCTGCTGGCAGAGCTTGAAGGCCGCCTGCGAGAGATCTACGCGGAGCGGCGCGACAAGACGCTCTACATCATGGGCAGCGGCGCCCTGCGGTACGGCGAAATCGTGGAGGTGATCGACGCCGGCAAAGGCGCCGGCGTGGATCGCGTCGGGATCATCACCGAGGGTATGCGCAGAAAGACCGGCCGCTAGCCGTCCCAGCGTCGGGCTTTTTGGGGGTACAATTCTGCGCATGCCGGGCTTTACCACCAAGACCGTCGGCCGTCGCAATCCCAACGGCCGCGGCGATGGGACGTTGCAGCGGACGATGGCGCGACTGCGCGGCACCGGCGCGCTTGTCCCTCGGGGCGTGTATCGTTTCCACAGTTTTGAGGAAGCGGACCAATGGATGACCACCATGATGGCCCGCACGCACGCGAGCCTCAAATCGAAGACCTGGCCAGGATCTGCGCCTCGTTGAACGCGGCCGGAGCCCGCTACATTCTCATTGGCGGATTTGCCGTGATCGCGCAGGGCGCGAGCCGGACGACTAAAGACATTGATCTGCTGATCGATCCCGCCCCCGCCAACATCGCCCGAATCCGAACCGCCCTGGGCATTCTGCAAGACCAGGCCGTGAACGAGGTCGCTGATGATGATGTCAGCCGCTATACCGTTGTGCGGGTCGCCGACGAGTTCGTGATCGACCTGATGGCCCTGGCGTGCGGTGTTGATTACTTTGAGGCGATGAAGGACGCTGAGACGATCGACGTGGCGGGTGTGCCGGTGATCGTCGCGAGTCCGGCCACACTGATTCGAACCAAGGACACATTCCGGCCCTCGGATCAGGCGGATCGGCGGTATTTGGATGCGTTGATTGCCGAGCGCGACCAAGGATGAGCGGCGTCGGGTTGTTGACCCTGACGCCGCCAAGGGCGAGACTAGAGCGACTTGATGAGCGCCGCCACCTTGTTGGTGGCTTCCCAGGTGAGATCCTTGTCGTTCTTCCCGAAGTGCCCGTAGTTGGTGGTCTTCGAGTAGATGGGACGACGCAGGTTCAGCTGGTCGATGATGGCCGCCGGCTGGAAGTTGAACACGCGGTTGATGGCCCGGGTGATCTTCGCTTCCGGCGCCGTGGCGGTTCCGAACGTTTCAATGTGCACGCTGACCGGATCCGGATGGCCGATGGCGTAGGCGAACTGCACTTCGCAGCGCTGCGCCAGCTTCGCGGCCACGACGTTCTTCGCCACCCAGCGGCCCATGTAGGCGGCGCTGCGGTCGACCTTCGTCGGATCCTTGCCCGAGAACGCGCCGCCGCCATGCCGGCCCATGCCGCCGTAACTGTCGACGATGATCTTGCGTCCGGTGAGGCCGGTGTCGCCTTGCGGTCCGCCGACCACGAAGCGGCCGGTCGGGTTGATCAGGAACTCGGTCTGGCTGGTGATGAGGCGGGCGGGAAGGACCTTGCGAATCACTTCCGCGATGCAGAACTTTTCGATCTGGTCGTGTGAGGCGTCGGCCGCATGCTGTGTTGAGATGACGACGTTGGAGATGCCGACGGGCTTGTGGTTCTCGTAGATCACCGAGACCTGCGACTTGGCGTCGGGCCGCAGCCACGATGCGCCGCCCTGCTTGCGGATCTTGGTCAGCTGGCGGCCGAGGCGATGGGCAAACATCACCGGCGCCGGCATCAGCTCCGGAGTTTCGTTGCTCGCGTAGCCGAACATCAACCCCTGGTCGCCGGCGCCCTGCTGCGCGGTCTTCTTGCCCTTCACCTTGCGGGCGTCGACGCCCTGCGCGATGTCGGCCGACTGCTGCGTCACGCAGACGTTCACGAACACCTTGTCGGCATGGAACACGTCATCGTCGTTGACGTAGCCAATCTCGCGGATGCTGTCGCGCGCGATCTTGACGAAGTCGAGCTTGGCCTTGGTCGTGATTTCGCCGCCGATGATCACGAGGTTCGACTTGACGTAGGTCTCGCACGCGACCCGGCTGAACTTGTCCTGCGCCAGGCAGGCATCGAGCACGGCGTCGGAGATAGTGTCGGCGACCTTGTCGGGATGACCTTCGCCGACCGACTCCGAAGAGAAAATGTACCTGTTGCCCATGAAACTCCAATAAAAAAGCCCGCGAACAATCGCGGGCCCGGCTCGCGACTTAGATAGCGCCGCGCCAGAGGCGCGGCAGGAAAAGGTGCGGCCCACCAAGTCGGAGAAATCGCCGCACGAACGACCCTTTAGTATCCCGCGGCCATTCCGGCCGTGTCAAATGCCTCACACAGAAACACAGAAGCACCGAATCAGGCCTTGGAAAGCCAAATTCGGTGTTTCCGTGCTTCGGTGTTTCCGTGTGAGGTATTTATTTCTTATGGCTTGCGATGTACGACAGCGCAAACTTCTCGAGCGGCTCGCTGCGCAGCCCGATCAGCTTGGCTTCCTCGGTCGCCTTGTCGACGGCCCAGCCGTCCTGCAGCACACGCTTGACGAGCCACATCGAGCCGACGCGGCTGGCCGAGCCGCAATGCACGAACACCGGCTGGTTGGCCTTGTTGGCGATGGTGGCAAGGAACGTGTCGACCGCCTTCTCGTCGGGCTGCTGGCCGTTGAACGGGATGCTGACGTAGTTCAGGCCGAGCTCTTTGGCGTGCACGGCGTTGGCCTCGATGTTGGCACCGGCTTCGGTCGGCATACGCAGATTAATGACGGCCTTGAACCCGTCCTTGGCGAGGCCATCCAGGGCCGTCGTCTCGGTGGCGCCGCCGCACGCGACCACCGCGTCGACCCTGGTGTAATTGACGATGCCCGGACGGTCTTGCTTGGTCTGGGCCAGCGCAGGAAGCGCGAGGGTGAGGGAGAGAACGGTAATGAGCGAACGCATGATCAGCCTCCGCGGCGGATCATAACAGGCTTGAGACTTGAGGCTTGAGAACTCCAAGCCCCAAGCCCAAGCCCCAAGGTCTATTCTTTTTGTACCGTAACCGTCACCGGCGCCATCATGCGCACCGTGACGGTCGTGCCCGCCGTGAGCGTGGCCGGGTTGCGATCGTTGGACATCGCCGCGGCGGTGCCGCCAGCCGCACCAACCCCGGCGCCTATGGCCGCGCCCTTGCCGCCGCCGAGAATGGCGCCGAGAATCGCCCCGCCGATGGCGGCGCCGCCGACCTTTGCAGCGCTCTCGCCGCTCGGCGACGGGCCCTCGCGGACAACCGGATCCGTCTTCAGCGCCAGCTGCGTGCCGTCGGCCAGCACGATCGTATGGAAGCGGATCGCCAGCCGCGC
>JANOZI010000510.1:0-5859 GCA_031429375.1 Acidobacteriota bacterium
TCGAACAGAAGGGCAAGGCCAAGGGCCACGACAAAGATAAAGATAAGGACAAGGACAAGCGCAAAGGCGCGGAAGGCAGAGACGGCCGGGGCGACGATCATGCGGACACGACCCGCGTCGTGGTGGTCGATCGCGACGGCCATCAGCGGATCATCCGCGAGTATCTGACGCGCGGAAACCTGCCGCCCGGCTTGGCGAAGCGTAAGGCCTTACCGCCAGGGCTGGCGAAACAGCTGCGCGAAAACGGCGCGCTGCCGCCCGGGCTGCAGCCGTACTTCACACCGGTGCCACAAGACGTCGACGTGCGCTTCCCGGTGTTACCGGCGTACTATCACCGCTACTTCGCTGGTAACGACTTCGTCGTGGTTGACACGCGGACCAACCGCATCGTGTTGTTGATTCGCGACCTCCTGCAGTAGCGGCTCGGAGATTAGCCCTCGTGCCCGGTCCCGCGCGCCGCGATTCGATGCGGAATGGGCCAAACGGCCAGGACCGGGCCGAGGCGCTATAATCCCTTGCCGCGCCCTGACCTCACTGGGCGCGCATTCAGGAGGCCACATGCACGTTCCCTGTCTCTCGCGCAACGCCGTGTTTGCCGTTGGGTTGCTCGCCGCGTCGGCGTGGATCGGCGTCATGGCCCCGGTGGCGCGCGCGCAGGCCCAGGCACCACGGCCGATCACCTTCCTCGACATGCAGCAGATGAAGCAGATCGGCGCCACCACGCCGAGCCCCGACGGCAAGTGGATGCTCTACACGCTGTCGACGCCGGACTGGAAAGAAGCCAAGCGCCAGACCGACGTGTATCTCGTGTCGATCCAGCAGGGCGTGTCGTCGACCCGGCAGATGACGTTCACGAAAGAGAAGAACGAGACCTCGCCGCGCTGGGCGCACGACGGCAGCTTCTTCGTCTTCCTGTCGAACCGCGAAGCGCCGGAAAGCGCCTCGGCGAGGAGCCAGCTGTACGTGATGCGCCCCGACGGCGGCGAAGCCCGCCGCATTACCGACACGAAAGAGGGCGTGGCCGATTTCGCGTTCAGTGATGACGGACGGTGGCTGACTTACCGCAGCGGCAAGACCGGCGAGGAACAGCTGTATCGCCTACCGGGCAACGTTCCCGATACGGCTGTCGCCGAGCAGATCACCAAGCACGCGACCGGCGTGCGCAGCTGGGAATGGGCGCCCGACGCCAAACGGATTTACTTCATCAGCCCCGACCGCATCGACGACGACGAGAAGGTGCGGCGCGAAAAGAAGTTCACGGTCAACATCCGCAATCCCGAGACGCCGGTGGCCAGCCTGTGGTCGCTCGACCTCGCCGGCAATGCCACCAAGCGGCTGACCGAACTCGCCTACTCGACCGACGACATCGCCATCTCGAAAGACAGCAAGTGGGTGGGCTTCCGCGGGCTGTCGCCCGATCGCTACAAGCGCGGCATCACGCAGGAGGCTCTGTATGCCGATCTCTACCTGCTGGAGGCGTCGACCGGCAACATCGAGCGGCTGACCAATAACGCGGAGATCAGCGAAAGCCGCCTCAGCTTCTCACCCGACAGCCAGCAGGTGGCGTTTTCGGGTCCTGACGATCTCGAGACTTACGGCATGAGCAACTCGCGCGTCTACGTGCGCGCGATCGCCGACCGCGGCAAGCCGTTCCGCAAGCTCGGCCAGAGCTTCGATGGTGACGTTACGATCAGCTTCTGGTCGAAAGACGGCAGCACGATCTATTTCAACGAAGGCATCAAGGCCACCAGCCAGATCGTCTCGCTCGACACGAAGTTCAACACGGTGCGGCCGCTGACCGAAGAGAAAGCGAGCGTGTCGATCGATCAGGATCCGAACACCGGCGTTCTGCTGATCAACTATTCCGACGGCACGACGCCGACCACCGTCTTCACGGTCGACACCATCGCGAACGCGAGCACGCGCTCGGCATGGAAGCAGCTCACGGATCCGAATCCGCAGGTGCGCGGCTTCGCCCTCGGCCAGCAGGAAGAGATCACCTGGAAGTCGAAGGACGGCACCATGGTGGGCGGCGTGCTGGTCAAGCCGGTCGGCTACCGCGCCGGGCAGCGCTACCCGCTCATCGTCGCGATCCACGGCGGGCCGGCGGGCGCGGACATCCTCTCGTTCAACGGCGGCTACGGCTCGCAGGTCTTCGCGGGGGCGGGCTACGCCGTGCTCAGGCCGAACTACCGCGGCTCCACCAACTACGGCAACAAGCTCAAGACCGACATCGTCGGCAACTACATGGCGCCCGGGTATGAAGACATCATGTCGGGCGTCGATTACCTGATCGCGCAGGGCATTGCCGATCCCGATCGCATGGGCGCGCTCGGCTGGAGCGCCGGCGGCCACTGGTCCAACTGGATCCTGACGCACACCGATCGCTTCAAGGCGATCAGCACCGGTGCGGGCACGATGAACTGGATCTCGATGTACGCGCAGAGCGACGTGCAACGCAACCGCCAGTTCTATCTCGGCAACAAGCTGCCTTACGACGACTTCGATGCCTACTGGAACCAGTCGCCGCTGAAGTACATCAAGAACGCGAAGACGCCGACGATGATCCACGTCGTCGAAGGCGACCCGCGCGTGCCGAGCCCGCAGTCGATCGAGCTGCACATGGCGCTCAAGCAGCTGGGCGTGCCGACCGAGTTCTACATGTATCCCGGCAACACGCACGGCATTCCCGACCCGCGCAACCAGTTCGTGAAGTCGGTCGCCGAACTGGCGTGGATGGACTACTACGTGCGCGGCATGGGCAAGAAGTTCTCGTGGCGTGACGTGCTCAAGACCCTGGACGATGACGCCACGCGGCCCAAGGTTACGACCGAGGGCGACGGCAAGCAGCAGTGACGCGCCCGGAAGTAGGGCACCCCTTTAGGGGTGCCGGCGGGCAAGCATCATGAGCCCGCTCGACCGGCGAGCGTTTCTTAAGGCCGCAGGCGCCAGTGTCGGTACACTGGCGCTCGCGAGCGAAAGGACGCTGGCCGCGGCACGTCAACCCGCCACGCCCGCTTCCGCCCGGAATCCAGAGGTCGTCGTGATCGGCGCCGGCGCCTTCGGCGGATGGACGGCCCTGTACCTGCGCGAGATGGGGTTCTCGGTCACGCTCGTCGATCAGTACGGGCCCGGCAATTCGCGCGCGACCTCGGGCGGCGAGACACGGCAGATCCGGGCCGCGTACGGCGACCGCGAGATCTACACGCGTTGGGTGGTCGAGGCGCTCGACCGCTGGCATGCGCGCGAGGCCGAATGGGGCAAGAAGCTCCTCTTCACCACCGGCCAGATCACGCTGGCGCGTGAGTGGACGAAGGAACTCACCGAAACCAGGAAGGTGTTCGACCGGCTCGGCGTCGCCTACGACGTGATCAAACGCGACGACCTGTCGCGCCGCTATCCGCAGATGAACATCCGTGACATGGAGTTTGCCATGTCCGCTCCCGGCACCGGCGTCTTGAAAGCGCGCGAGGGCTGCGTTGCGGTGGCGCAGGCGTTCGAGAAAAAGGGCGGGCGGTTCGTCACCGCCAAGGTGGGGCTGGGCCGGCGATCGGGCGGCACGCTTTCGGACGTGACGCTCTCAACCGGAGAAACGCTGTCGGCGCAGACGTTCGTCTTTGCGTGTGGTCCGTGGCTGCCGAAGGTCTTCCCGACGGTGATGGGCAACAAGCTACAGACGCCGCGGCGCGTGGTGTTTTTCTACGGAACTCCACCCGGCGACGAGCGCTTTACCTACCCGAACTTTCCCGCGTGGTCGGTGGACAACGCGTACGGCTTCCCGAGCATCGAGGGCAAGGGGTTCAAGGTCGTGCCGACGATCGATCATGTGCTGGTCGACCCCGACACGCAGGAACATACGCTGACGGGCGAGGAATTGCGCCGCGGCCGCGAGTTCGTGGCGAAGTGGTTTCCACTGCTCAACAATCAGCCGCTGGTCGAGAGCAAGGTATGCCAGCGCGAAGACAGCATCGACGAACACTTCATCGTCTCGCCGCATCCCGAGATGAGCAATGTCTGGCTGGTCGGCGGCGGATCGGGCCACGGGTACAAGCACGGGATCATGCTGGGCGATTACGTCGCCCACCGCGTCGTCGGCCAGGACAAGAATCCCGAGCTCGCCGAGACGTTTGCCCTGAAGGATCGGTCGTTCTAAGAACGCCTCGGGTCGCCTGAGCCGCGTCAGGGACGCTTCGGCATCGTCCGCTTGCCATCCACGACGGGTGGAAAGTCTTTCTCTTCGTCATAGGCCGCGGTGATGAAGCGATCCTTGCTTTGCTGCGTGTCGCCCTGGGTGTTCTTGTCATACGGCGCAGTCAGGTTCGCGGCCAGGACGTCTGCCAGCGACTTGCCCTGATCGCGCAGCGTCTTGACCTTCGCCAGAATGTCCACGAGCATGTCGCGATACGGCAGAAGATCCGTTTTCTTGATCAGCGTGCCATGGCCCGGGACGAGCGTGGTGTCGGGGCCGGCCAGCTTCTCGATCAGGTCAATCGCCTCGAGCATGCCCCGCACCGAGCCGCCATTGGCCTGATCGGCGAAGGGATAGCCGAAGTTGCGGTAAAAATCCTCGATGTAGATCACGTTGGCCCTGCGGAAGCGGACGATCGTGTCGCCGGCGGTATGGGACGGCATCATCGGGATGAAGTCCACCGTTTCGCCGTTCATATCAAAGGTAATGGCCGGCTGGCCAGGAGCGGCGGGGTTGTATTGATAGGTCGCCACTGGAACGGCGGCCAGGTCGGGCGCCGGGGCCGGCTGGCCGTTGGCGCGCGGCGGCGGTCGCAGCATCTCACTTTGGAGATTCGTCTGCGAGAAGATCACCGCCCCCTGTTGGGCGAAGAAGGCGTTGGCGCCGGTATGGTCGGAATGAATATGCGTGTTGACGAGAATCTTGATGGGCGCGCTGGTGAACGATCGGATCGCCTTCAAGGTCTTGTCTGCCACCTGCCGGTTCTCGGTATCCACCAGCAGGACGCCTTCCGGTCCGAAGAGCGCCATGGCCCTGCCGCCTGACGCATCGGGGTGTGCCGGATCGAGGCCCTGCGAGCCGTGCAGAACAAAGAGATTCGGCGACATCTTTTCCGTCACCATGATCTCGATCCGGTCCCAGGGCGTTTGGTAGCCTGCCGGAAATGTGTACGGGCCCTTGCCGGTTGGGATCACCGTGATGGGATATCCCGCTTGCTGCGCCAGGATCATCGCGGGAAGAGCTGCCATCGTGGCCAGGGTCAATACGAACCATGCGCGTTTTCTCACGATCCCCTCCATATCTCGAAATCTTGCGCGTGAGCGTCATGAGGATGCCGGATTATAGTCGCGGGCTTCCGGGAGTCGAACGCCTAGCGGCCGTAGATCGCCTCCTCCAGCGCAGCGACCTTTCGTCCGATCAGCCCGGTCACCGCCGGCTCTCTTGCGCCGGCGACCGCGGCCACGAAGTCTTCGACGAGCGGCGCGTGCAGATTCGCGGCCGCGGGATGCGCCTCGACACGTTCACCGCCGCGAAGCACGACGCGCAGCTGTCCGGCGTTCAGGTTTGGCACGTGAAGGGAGCCCTCGGTGCCGAAGATCTCCAGCGTGTCACGCGGCTCCATCGCCGCATGCGTCACGACCAGCGTCGCCACCGGTCCGTCGTCGAACTGCAACGCAGCCGTGGCGACATCCTCCACCTCGCGATCGAAGACAACGTTCGCGGTGGTGCCCGAGACGCGCTGAACGGAACCGAAGAGGTTGAGCAGGACTTCGAGCCTGTGACACCCGAAGTCGAACATCGGTCCTCCGCCGGCTTCGGCAGCCTTGACGAACCAGTGCCGTGGCTCGCCCGGGGCCGGGTTGAAATGCTCGAACACGTTGATCTGGGCC
>JANOZI010000511.1:0-11399 GCA_031429375.1 Acidobacteriota bacterium
CGTCGCATCCACCAGCACGCGGCCGCCCGATTCCGCCGCGACCGAGAAGCCCCACAGGATCGACTTGGCAAACGAATCCTCGACCGACTTCTGCTCGAGCGGATTCTTGCTGCTCGATCGGAACGACAGGTTGCCCTGCACCAGCATGACCCGCGGTCCCATTCGCTGGAACTGGACGATGCGGCCCTGGCCGCCCTGGCCGCGGTCGAGCCCGATGTCGTTCGAACCGAGACCCGCCGACAGCCCGGTTGAAAACAGGAAGTCGGAATCGAATCGCGAGATTTCGACGAACAACCCTCCGGTGCGCTCGTCCCAATACAGCGGGAAATAGCCGTCGAGTTTTTTCATACCGCTGGTGCGGTCGTCGATCGACTGTAGCGCGGCCGGTCGTTGTGGCTGCGCGGGTTGTTGAGCGCTGACGACAGGCCCCGCGAGCAAAAGAGTTGCGACGAGCAAGGCTGACTGTTTGACCATGCACCACTCCTGGATTGCAGGGCACCCCGTCAAAGGGGTGCCCTACGGCGCCGCAAGTTGTAGGGCACCCCGGGGTGCCATACGGCGAGTGGTCATTCTACAGGCGAGCGGCTAGCGGCGGATGTATCGCTGCGTGCAATACACCGAGAGACAAATGGCCGCGGCGTTGGCCATCAGAAACGCGGCCGTTCGCACCTTGTCCTCCCGGCCTTGCAGCTGGAGCCGCGGATAGCGCGCCGCCTGGCGCCCGGCGACGATGCCGAGGGCGCCGAGGCCGGCGCTGACCGAGCCGAGCCCGGCGAGGATGCGGTCGCCCCACGCGGTGCCAGTCTGAGGGGGTGGCGTGACGGTCATCTCGCGCGCCTTCTCGGCCTGGTGCATCCAGGCCTCGGAGTGGCTCTTCGGATGGCCTTTTGCATCCGAACCCGTCAATGGTTGTCTCTGCTTCGCCATCTCGCGCGCGGCATCATCAGGCGTCAGCCGTCCACGCTGCGTGTACTGGCTAGGGTTGACCTTGTTCTCTTTGCTCATTAACTACTCCCTTGAAGATCGATATTCCGCGACCACCTAAATCCGAAAACGCAATAGCGCGCCAACGCCGCCGACATCGGCGAGTAGATCGGGGTCTTCGATGAAGCGAACGCGCGCGGCGGTTTGATGCGCGCGGGTCACCAGCTCGTCCGAGAGCTTGAGCCGGTTCTCATCCGGCGTACCCTGCGGCGCCGATGTATGCGCTCGTTCCTGCTCGAAGCTCTGGCGTTCCGGTGAATCGGCGGGCAGGCCTTTCGCCCGTTCTGCAAACGCTTTCCGTATGAACGTCTCGTAGTTCTCACGGCCGTTGTTGACGGCCGAGAGGTCGAGGTACAGGCTGACGACGGGAAATGGGCTGGGTTCTGCCGCGGCCAGAATTTCCAGTCGCTGACTCAAAGATTGCACGGACACGGGTATCGTCTCGGCCATACCTCGGCCATCTGCAAGGGGAGTGCCCGCGATACTCTGTATTCAGCTGTGCGGTGGCTGTTTCTCCTTGCGTATGCGTGTTCCGGACTCGCCGGGCTCATCTATGAGGTGAGCTGGACGCGGCTCCTCACCCTCTACATTGGTCACACCACCGCGGCGGCAAGCGCCGTGGTTGCGGCGTTTCTCGGCGGGCTCGCGCTTGGCGCGGGTGCGGGCGGCGCGATTGCGTCGCGGCTTTCTCCCAGGAAAAGTCTGCAGGTCTACATCGCTCTCGAGCTGGCCGTCGTCGTTGTTGCGCTGCTTCTTCCGCTCGAGCTTTCCGCGTTCAAGCCGCTTCTCAGGTGGGCCTACGGTGACGGTTCGCCCGGGCTGCTGTTTCCGGCGGTGCGTGTGCTGTCGTGCCTGGTGATGGTGTTGATTCCCGCGCTCGCACTCGGCGGCACGTTCCCGATGGCGATCCGCTGGTACGCGCATGACGCGGCCGAGCCGGCACGGCAGAGCAGCGCACTGTATTTCGTCAACACGGCCGGCGCCGCCGTAGGCTCGCTGCTCGCGGGCTTCGTGTTGATACCGGCGCTGGGAATTGCGGGAACGACGCGCGTCGGGATGGCCGCGAGCATCGTCGCCGCAGTCGGCGTGTGGATCGTCAGTAGGGGCGCTACATTGGGGTCAGGCCCCGGTTTCCACCCCACCACGCAAAGTCCGCGTGGCAGGGGCCCCGGTTTCCACCCCACCACGCAAAGTCCGCGTGGCAGGGGCCCCGGTTTCCACCCCGCCACGCAAAGTCCGCGTGGCAGGGGCCCCGGTTTGGCCCCCTCGCAGCAGAAACGATCCAAGAAGATCCCCGAAGTCGTTGCCCTGCCGGAGCGCGGTTGGTTGGCTGTGTGGGTCTTGGGACTTTCCGGCTTCGCCGCACTGATGCACGAGATCGCGTGGACGCGCATCCTCTCTCTCGTGCTCGGCCCGACCACCTATGCATTCGCGGCCACGCTCGCAGCCGTGATCACCGGCGTCGCTGTTGGTTCCGGCGTGGGCACCTGGATCCTCGGGCGCACGCGGCATCCGGCCGCATGGCTATCGTTCGCGCTCGCCGCCGCCGCCCTCACCACGACGTGGACCTATTCGCTCGCGGGTGCGCGCATTCCGATGCTGGTCGCCACAGAAGTCGCGAGCTCGTCCAACCTGTTCGATCAGCTTCTTCGGCAGGGCAGCCTCCTGACGGTCGCATTGATCCTGCCGACCGCTGCCTGCCTTGGTGCCGCGTTCCCGCTCGCCCTCGCGATGGTCGGCGCCGGGTCCGCGGGCCCTTCGGCGGACGCGGACCCTGCCGCCGGACGGTTCGGCATGGTCTACGCGGTCAACACTATCGGCGCCGTTTCAGGATCGCTTGCCGCGGGGTTCTTCTTCATCCCTCGCTACGGCTTGCAACCTACGCTCACCGTCGTTAGCGGCTGCTTGATCGCGGCCGCTCTCGTCGTGATTGCATGGGGGCCGCTCTCTCGCAATGCGCGAATCGCGGGCGTGCTGGCTGCCGTCGCCGCCGTCGCGATGCTCGTGTTCAGCCCGCCCTGGGATCGAGCGCTGCTGGCCAGCGGCGCTTACATGTACGCGCCGTATGTTCCAAAGGATCTGGATCTGCGCACCCTGCTGAAGGCGGGAACGCTGCTCTACTACCGCGAAGGCGCCGCGGCGACCGTTTCGGTGAAGAAGCTCACCGGCACCACGACCCTCGCCGTTGACGGCAAGGTCGATGCGTCGAACCGCAGCGACATGCTGACACAGAAGATGGTGGCGCATTTGCCGCTGTTGCTGCACGACAACCCGCGCGAGGTCATGATCGTCGGACTCGGCAGCGGCGCAACGGCCGGCTCGGCACTCCGCCATCCGATCGCGCGCGCCGACGTGCTCGAAATCTCTCCGGAAGTCGTAGCCGCGTCACACTTTTTTGTTGCCGAAAATTACGACGCACTGAAGGATCCGCGCACCAACCTGATCGTTGGCGACGGCCGCTCGCATCTGTTGCTGACCAGCCGCAAGTACGACGTCATCATTTCAGAGCCGTCGAATCCCTGGATTGCGGGCGTGGCGGCGCTCTTCACCCGCGAGTTCTTCAGCGGCGCGCGCGATCGGCTCGCCGACGGCGGCATCATGTGTCAGTGGGCCAACGCCTATAACATCAGCGACGCGGACCTGCGATCGATCGCTGCGACCTTCACGTCGGTGTTTCCCAACGGCAGTGTGTGGCTCGTTGGCGGAGACGATGTGCTGTTCGTGGGGTCGGAGGCGCCGATCGACGGGAGGCTTGCCGGCATCGAGCGCCATTGGCGCAGGCCGGGCGTGGCAGACGACCTCGCCAAGGTGGCAGTGCTCGATCCGTTTTCGATCCTGTCGCTCTACATGGGCGGGCCGGCCGAGCTCGCCCGCTACGCGCAAGGTGCCCGCAGTTTCTCCGACGACCGGATGACGCTCGAGTTTTCGGCGCCGCGCGAGCTGCACCGCCGCAGCGGCGGCGAGAATGCCGCGACACTCGGGGCGCTGCTCGAAAAAGACGGCGGACCAGACGTGGTGCGGCGGGCCAAAGCCACGGCAGGTGCGGCGGAATGGCGTCACCGGGCACAGATGATGGCCAAGGCCGACGTGCACGGCGCGGCCTACGACGACTACGTACGCGCGCTCACGATCGACCCGGCCGATCGCGACACGCTCGAGGGCTTCGTGAAGACGGCGATGGTCTCGCGCCGCAGTTCCGATGCGCTGGCGTGGATCAAGCAGTTGACGGCGGACCGGCCGCGCTCGGCGGATGTCTCGGTCGCCGTATCGAAGCTGCTCGCGTCGATCGAATCACGGGCAGACGCGATGGCAGCGGCACAGGAGGCGGCGCTCGTGGCGCCGCTTCAGGCGTCCGCGCTCGAGCAGCTCGCCTCCCTCCACGCCGATGCCGGCGACACCGTGCAGCTCGACGCCGCGGTCGAACGCCTGAGGCAGGTAGCGCCCAACCGCGCGGCCACCGAGTTCTACGCGGCGGCCGCCGCGTTTCTTCATGGCCGCGAGGTCGAGGCGGTGGAGCTTGCCCGGCGCGCGATCGCGATCGATCCGGCGTTTGCGCCGGTGTACGATTTGATCGGTGCTGCGTACACGAGGCTCGATCGGCCGGCGGAAGCGCGTCAGGCGTTCGAAGCGTCCTTGAGCTTCGACGCGCACGACAGCACCGCGTACACGAACCTGGGATTGCTGGAGCTGGCGGCGGGTAACCGCACCGCGGCCGCGCAACTGTTCGCCGAGGCACTCTGGCTGGCGCCGGCATCCCAGACGGCCCGCCAGGGTCTGTCACAATCGCAGTAGGGTCGACCAATGGATTCGCCCATTCAAGGCTTGCACCACGTGACGGCGACCGTAGACGGCGCCCAAGCGGATCTCGATTTCTGCATCGAAACGCTCGGTCTGCGGTTAGTGAAGAAGACGGTCAACTTCGACAACCACCTCGTGTATCACTTCTACTACGGCGACGAGCGCGGGACGCCCGGGACGGTGTGGACCACGTTTCCTTACCGCGGTCATGGCGTACCTGTCGGCACCAAAGGCGCCGGTCAGATCACGGTGACGTCGTTCTCCGTGCCGGCTGGTTCGCTCGGTTCATGGAAGAAGCGATTGCAGGAACGCGGCGTTGCCGTGCAGGACACGCCGCCGCGGTTCGGCGAACAGTCCATCGAGTGCGTGGATCCGTCAGGCCTGGCGATCGAGCTGGTCGGCACCGGCCCCGATCAGCGGCAGCCGTGGACGCGGGATGTTGACGCGGACGCCGCCATCCGCGGCCTCCACAGCGTGACGATGACGATCGCGTCGCCGCCGGAGACGATCGCGTTCATGAAGGACCTGCTTGGCTTCAAGGTGATCGACGAAGTCGAGGGACGCACGCGGGTGGGCGTCAATGGCGATGGGCCCGGCAAGGTGATCGACATCGTGCATGCGCCTGACGCGCCGCGCGCGAAGAACGGCCTCGGCACCGTTCACCACGTCGCGATGGCGGTGCAGGCTGCGGACGATCAGCTGCAGATGCGGGACGCGCTGTTGAAATGGGGCGCGAAGGTCACCGAGGTGCGCGATCGGCAGTATTTCCAGTCGATCTACTTCCGGGAGCCCGGCGGTGTGCTGTTCGAAATTGCGACGATGAGGCCTGGGTTTGAAGTGGACGAGGCGGCCGCCTGGCTCGGCCGCGACCTGAAGCTGCCGCCGTGGGAAGAGCCCAATCGATCGGAGATCGAGGCCGGCCTCGACCAGATCGTGTACCGATAACCCGCGTGCCGTGTCAGTTGCGCGTCACGTGCGCCGATACGGCGACCCACTTGCCGCCGCGCCGGGCCCACACATCCGTGTATCGGCCTTTGCCCTCGCGCCCGTCCGCCAGCGTGTAAGTGGTCCGCGCATGGATGATGGCCACGTCACCCAGCACACGCACGTTCACGTCGTGGGCCTTGAGATTGGAAATTGTCACCGGGGCCGCGGTCTGGCGCAGAAACTGCGCACGATCGATCAGCGAGCCATCGGGGTTCGAACAGAGAAAATCATCCGCCAGTATTTCGTTGAAGCGCTTGACGTCCGAATGCTGGACCGAGTGGATGTAGTCCTCGTTAAGGGCCTTCAGGACGTCGAGATCCGAGTGCTGGGCAGTCGCCATGACCGTCGATGCTACCAGCGCGGCCGCGATCGTGCCGCGATCAATAACGTGACTTCGCATTGTGTGTCCTCCGGGGATGATTGGGGACGATTGGGATGATTGGGGTCAGGTCAAGAATGGGATGATTGGGGTCAGGTCAAGAAAATCACAGTTTGGGATGATTAGGGACAGGTCAGAAAGTCGAACCCGGACTCACACCGATCCCCAATCATCCCTTTGTGTGATTTTCTTGACCTGACCCCCATCATCCCTGCAGACCCCCATCATCCCTGCAAACGCTTGTACGGAATCTCCGGGAACATCGGCAGTCCCGCCAGCTCGATGATGCCGATTAACCCGTCTCGTTCGTGAAACTCGCGGCTGTCGCGGTTGATGACGACCGTATTCTTGTACGTGGGCGCCAGCCGGCGGAACTCGGCGTCGATCAGGCGGAAGCGCCGCACCATGTTCTCGGCGCTCTCGTGCGGCCGATTACGCAGCCGGATATGTTTCTCGATGGTATCGCTGCTCGAGGTCAGGACGATCGTCTTGTCGGGGTCCCACCAGTCGCCGATCGGCAGCACCGCGCGCAGCGCGTCGTGTTGCTGTGCCGGATACTCGGCGATGTGCGCCTCGAGCGTGATGCGCGCGCCTTCGAAGAAGATGACCTTGCCCGGCCCATCGTTCGCCGCCCCATCGCGGTAGTTGGCGTCGTAGAGCCGCGCGAAGTACTCGGTCACGCCGACCGCATTCTCACCGTCGGCGATGTCCTGCAGCACCCGCGGATCCCACACGCCTTTCTCGCCTTCGCCGTACCCGCCGTTGTGGTACAGGTCGGCCAACTGCCGCAGCAGTGTGCTCTTGCCGACCCCGGGACCTCCGACGATGGCGACACGCATGGTCAGGACAAACCTAAAGGTTTGTCCCCACCTATCGCAGCCTGGCGGTGCGGCCCTTGATCGTGGCTGCCATCGCCTTGATTCGATCGGCGTTGCGGCCGGTGGCTGCCGCGGCGTCGGCGTCGAGCGACGTCGCCAGCGCATCGGCCCGGTCGAGCGTCGCCGCCGCATTGCGTTCCTTACCGGTGCGGATGTCATCGAGCTTGTCGAGGGCCTGCTTCACCGCCGAAGCCCGCGCCGGCGCGAGGCCCTTCGATCGATTCAGCTGATCGAGGTACGCGCGCGCGACGACCGTGGCCGCCGGCCACTTCACGAGCGGCTGCTCCTGCGCGTTGAAATCCTCGAACCGCACCAGCATGGCCGCATCCAGCTCGTGCTGCGACAGGAACTCGCTCGGCTTGAGGCGGAAGATGTCCATGCCGCGCGAGATCTCGGACGCGTAGATGTTGCCGTTGTACCAGTAGGTCGACCAGTAGCCGCCGATGATCAAATTCTTCGGATCGATCGGGCCGCGATCGTAATACGCAATCTCGACCGGCCTGGTCGAATCGGTGAAGTCGAACACCGACAGCCCGCCCTGATACCAGCCCTGCACCATGATGTCGCGGCCGGGCACCGGGATGATCGAACCGTTGTGCGCCACGCAGTTTTCGGTTTCGGTCTGCCACGCCGGCATCTTGAAGTAGCCGCCGAACTTCAGCTTGCCGTCGACGATGCCGAAGATCGCGTCTGCGCCCCAGGTCGGCAGGTCGGTCGATCGGCAGCGCGGACGCGTGCCCCCGCCCCACTCGTCGGTGAACACGATCTTGGTGCCGTCGTTGTTGAACGTGGCCGAGTGCCAGTAGGCGAAGTTCTTGTCGCTGACGTAATCCAGCCGCTTCGGGTTCTTCGGATCCTTGATGTCGAGCAGGATGCCGTTGCCCGAACACGCCCCCGCCGCCAGGCCGACCTCCGGGAACACCGTGATGTCGTGGCACTGGTTGGTCGTGCTGGTGCGCTGCGTGCCGGGGCCATGGTCGCCGCCCGCCCACAACGCCGCGACGTTGTTGGCGTCGGCGAAAATGCGCGGCCGGTTGACGATGCGCGCCTTCTCCGGCGCGGCGAGCGGCACTTCGATCACGTCGATGCTGAAGAGCGCGGTTTCGGGATTCTCTTTCGGATCGCCGCCCACGCAGCCCGTGAGCTCTTCGCCCGAGCGCACCGGACCAGTGCCGGATCCATAAACGAAAATACTCTCGGTGTTCTTCGGATCGGTGACGAGCGTATGCGTGTGCGAGCCGCGGCAGGTCTGCACCGCCGCCACCTGCCTGGGCTTGCGCAGATCGCTGATGTCGAAAATCCGAATGCCGCGGAAGCGCTCGGCGCTGACCGGCGTGGCGACGCCTTGTACGCCGCAGTCGATGCGGCCGCGGTTCTGCTCGACCGACATGAACAACAGGTTGCCGTGCACCGAGACGTCGCCCTGCCCGCCGGGGCAGACGATCGACGCAATCAGCTTCGGGTTCTTGCCACTCTCGATGTCGTAGGTGTTGAAGCCATGGAAGCTGCCGAGGAACATGTTGGTGCCGCGGAAGGCCAGGTCCGAGTTGGCAAAGTCCAACCCGCCGGGCCGCGGCGGCGTGGCCGGCGTGCCGGCGGGTGCGGGCGGCGGTGCAGGCGGCGGTGCGGGCGGCGCCGGTTCGGGAGACGCATTAGCCGGACGTTCCGGCGGAATCGCATCACCGGCCGGGTGCTCCGGATCGTAAAAGCCCTCCGGCCTCGGCATCGTCGAGACGAGCTCCATGTTTTTCGCCGCCACGCCGGCGTCGCGCAGGCCGGGCTTCAAGCCGACGCGGGGGTCCTTGGGGTCCGGCGCGGCCTGCTGCGCGTAGCCGCCGATTGCGGCAGACACGACGACGGCCGACACCCACAACACTTTGACGGCAACGGATTTCATTTCTTCTCCTTGATGGCGTTGAGCATGGCGCCCATGCGGCCGATTTCCATGCGCTGGTCGGCGTCCACGTCGGCGGCGAACGCGTTGATGTCCGATTCCTGCCCGGCGCGCGGCGAGTTGAAGAGCTCCTCCACCATCGTGATCGCGCCCTGGTGGTGCTTGATCATGCCTTCGAGAAACAGCCGGTCGAACTCGGTGCCCTTTGCGGCGGCCAGGGCCGTCATCTCGTCGGGCGTGAGCATGCCGGGCATCATCCCGCCGGGCGTGTGATGCGCGTGCTCGTCGGGCAGCGCCGCGCCGCGCGCGGTGAGCCATCCCCGCATCATCTTGATCTCGTCCTGCTGCGACACGTCGATGCGCATGCCGAGCTTCTTCATGTCCTCGCTCTGCGAGTGCGACGGGATCAACGCGACCATCTCCACGGCTTGCGTGTGATGGCCGATCATCCCCTGCATGAACTTGATGTCGGCGGCGGTGGCGCCAACTTTCGAGAGGTCGGTGGCCTGCGCCACGCCAATGACGCGGCTGGCTTCCCCCGGTGCGCCGGGCTGCAGGATCGGCGCGGGTTGAGCCTGCGGAGAGGACCGGGCGCTACCCGCCGTCTTGCACGAGGCGGCGGCGATCGCTGCAAACACCACGACGGCGGTCCGGCGATTCATAAGGTTCATCAATAAGAAAGAATACACCGGCGGAAGGCTGAGCTGGTGGGGCCCGTCGGAGCGTGCCGTAGGGCACTCCTTTTATGGGGTGCCACGCAAACAGGCTAAGATCGAATCGTGGGTCGTCTCGCCATCGTCGCCGCCGTCCTCGCGTGTTCCATTGCTTGCGCCGACGGTCCTCTGCACGCCGCCAACATCCAGGTCGGCCGCGCCATCAATCCCGACGACAGCGTTGGCAGCCCGAGCACGTTGTTCAAGCCGAACGAGACGATCTATGTGTCGGTGCTCACCGATGCCGCCGGCAAGGGCACGATCGGCGTCAAGTGGATGTACGGCGACCGGGTGATCGATGAACCCTCCAAAGAGGTGTCGTTCAAGGGCCCGGGAGCCACGGCGTTCCAAATGCAGAACTCCGGCGGTTTCCCTCCGGGCAGTTATAGCGTGGAAGTGTTCGTCGACGGCGTGAGTGCGGGCAAGCGCGCCTTCAAGGTCGACGAGAGGTAAGCCGTCATGTTTCGCCTGATTGTGACGGCCGTGGCGGCCCTGGTGTTGTCCGGCCAGCCGTCGCAGTCGCTGCGTCCTGACCCTCCCATCACGTGTGACGCGTGCGACGAGTGGAACCAGCCGCGCGAGCCGTTCCGCATTTTCGGCAATGCGTATTTCGTGGGCACCGCCGGCCTGTCGGCGATCCTGATCACGTCCGACCGGGGTCACATCCTGCTCGACGGCGGGCTGTCGCAGTCGGCGCCGGTGATCGACGCGAACATCCGCAAGCTGGGCTTCAAGACCGAAGACGTCAAGCTGATCGTGAACTCGCACGCCCACTACGATCACGCCGCCGGCATCGCCGCCCTGCAGCGCGCGAGCGGCGCCATCGTCGCGGCCACGGCCTCGGGCGCGCAAGCGCTCCAAAGAGGTGAGAACACCCCGGACGATCCGCAGTACGGCTTCGGCCACGACGCCAATCGGTTTCCGCCGGTCAAGAACGTGCGCGTGGTGAAGGATCAAGAAGTCATCGAGATCGCCGGCCTGGCGATCCAGGCGCACGACACCGCGGGCCACACGCCAGGCAGCACGACGTGGACCTGGCGTTCTTGTGAAGGGACGCGTTGCCTCAACTTGGTCTATGCCGACAGCCTGACGGCGGTGTCGGCGCCGGGCTTCCGTTTCACGGGCGATGCCAAAACGCCAAGTCGTGTGGAGAAGTTTCGACAGAGCATCGCGACGGTCGCGGCGCTGCCTTGCGACATCGTGATCACGACGCATCCGAGCGCCACCAACCTGGACGGCAAGTTGAAGCGCCGGCTTGCCCTGAGCGAGTCCGGCGGGCGCGCCTCGGGCACGCTCGGCGGACGAGTCGAAGGGGCCGAACGGCCTGTCGTCGATCCGCTGATCGATCCTCAAGGCTGCCGCGCACTCGCGGCCGCGGCCGCCAAGACGCTCGACGCCCGCGTCGCCGAAGAGACTGGAAAGAAGTGAAAACGGCCCACAGAGACAAAGCGCCACAGAGACTCAGAGACACAGAGAAGACCACAATTTTCTTGCTGCTCTCTGCAACTCTGGGGTGCCACGGGACCTCTTGTCTTTCCGGAATCACGAACTGCCGGGACAAGAGCCTTTTTCGAGAAGTATTTTGAAAAAGATGTCTCTGTGTCTTTGTGTCTGCTCAGAAAATACTGCTCAGAAAATACTGCTCGGCACTATGCCGCCTTCTCAATCGTGACGCTATATCCGAGGGCCTCGAGTTGGCGGACATGACGGCGCGTCGCGCGATCGGCATCGCGTTTTTGGAAGTAGTCGGCGCCGAGCTCGTCATA
>JANOZI010000512.1:0-2481 GCA_031429375.1 Acidobacteriota bacterium
CCGAGTCACAGCAGACTCGTGGCGCCCACCAGGCGCGTACGCGCAAGAAGGATCAACATGACAGGACACAGTTTTCACCGACCGCTGCGATTGGCCGCGTCCCTCGGCATCGCGGCTGCGCTGGCGGCGGCCTCACCCCACGCGCGCGGCCCGAGGTCGCGGGCGTGACGTTCGATGGCGCTGACGACGTTCAGCCGGCTTGCGCCCATCGCGACACGGTGCAGTGGCAGGCCCGCCACATCGAGACCTTCGATTCGAACTTCCAGCGGGTGGACGAGGTCGTGAAGGGACCCCTGTTGGGACTCGCTTTCGCAGGGAACTCCTCTCGGGCGACCTGATACCAACGTACACCTCTCGTACCCAGTTGCAGGTTCAGTTGCGGCCGAGCTTGCAGGCTGACGGTGGGTGATGCAAGAATTCTCTTTAATGCCGAGGCGGAACTGCCCCGACAGGCGGGCAGTCATACCTCTTTCTCTCTATAACTCCGAGGCTAAATGAGCGAAACCACGATACGCCGGCCCGCGAAGTCTTCATCCGCCGCCGTATCCGGTAATGGGGCCCCAGCGCTGTTCAAAACAGCACGCGAATCGAGGAAACCGCGGGATGTCATGGAGCCGCCGGTGGACGAGCTCGCGGAGGTTCGGACTCGGCAGGTTCTCGTGGCGATTATGGCGTTTCGGGATGGGGATTTCTCCGTACGCTTACCCCGGGATTGGGGGGGCACGGAAGGTCGCATTGCTGAAGCGTTCAATCAGGCCATCGGGCACGAGGATCGAATCGCACGCGAGGTCATGCGGCTGAGCTCGACAGTCGGCAAGGAAGGCCGGCTCCAACAACGCATGTCGGTGCCAGGCGCGGTCGGCGGCTGGGCGACGAAGGTCGAAGCGCTGAATACCTTGCTGGACGATCTGGTGCGGCCGACGACGGAACCGCGGGCGCCCAAGCTCGACGACACGAGGGCGGGCAAGGGACGTCCCCGGTGAATACCGAGGCTTCAAAGACAGCCCGAGATATCTCAGAACGGAAGCGGATCGAGGCACGGGATCGTTTCCTGGTCGATCTCGACGATGCCGTTCGTCCCCTGAGCGATCCGGAGGAGATTACCTATACGGCGGCAAAAGCGCTCGGCACCCACCTCGCGGTGAACCGCTGTGCGTACGCGACGGTGGAGGACGATCAGGACACTTTCACGCTGACCGGAAACTTCAACGACGGTGTCCAGAGTATCGTCGGCCGCTATACCTTCAGGCAGTTCGGCGAAGAGTGTCTCCGGTTGATGCGCGCCGGTGAGCCGTATGTGGTCTCCGACAGCGCCACCGACCCGCGGCTGAGCGACGACGATCGAGCGTCCTACGTTCAGACTGCCATTACCGGCGTGATTTGCGTGCCGGTGATGAAACAGGGTCGGTTCGTGGCGGCGATGGCGGTCCACACCAAAGCTGCCCGCGATTGGGACCCCGAAGAGGTGGGCCTGGTGCTGCGGGTGGCGAACCGTTGCTGGGAATCGATCGAGCGCGCCAAGGTCACCCAGAGTCTGAGGGAGAGTGAAGCGCGGTTTCGCGCGATCGCCTCGACCAACAGCGCTCTAACCCTGTATGAGCAGGACAAGGATCTGCGCTATACGTGGGTCTTTCCGTCGCATCCGGAATTCGCCTCCGACAACATCGGTAAAACCGACAAGGAATTGTTGCCTGCGGTCGAAGGCGAGCACCTCACTCAACTGAAGCGCGACGTTCTGGCACGCGGCACCGGCGTGAGAACTGAAATTACCGTCACGCTGCCCAACGACGTCCGGACCTACGACCTCGTGATCGAACCGCGGCACGACGCCGAGCGCAACATCATCGGCATCGGCGGCATTGCGGTCGATGTGACTGAGCGGAAGCGGAACGAGCTGCGGCTGGCGCGCGCGGAACAAACGGCATCCGAAAGCGAGGCGCGTCTACGCGAGGCGGATCGCCGCAAGGACGAGTTCCTCGCGATGCTGGCGCACGAATTACGCAATCCTCTGGCGCCAATTCGCACCGGTTTGCAGTTGATACGGCTCGCCGGTGACACGCCAGGCGCGATTGCACAGGTTCGTTCGATGATGGAGCGCCAACTCGGACATATCGTCCGGCTCGTCGACGATCTGCTTGACGTGTCACGCATCACCTCCGGGAAAATCCACCTGCAGCGAGAGGATGTGCCGTTACGGCAGTTGGTAGAGGGCGCCATTGAAGTCAACCGTGCCGCGATCGAGGGTTCTGGCGTGATGCTGCAGGTCGATTTGCCGGCACATGAATGCAGTGTGTTCGTCGATCCGACCAGGACCGTGCAAGTCATCTCGAACGTCCTCAACAACGCCGTCAAGTTCACGAAAGCGGGCGGTCGCATCGTCCTGTCGGCTGAAGTGACAAAATCGCCGGAGCCGCGTGACGTCATCGTGACGATCGCTGATGACGGCGACGGCATGTCAGCCGCAGTGTTGCCGAAGATCTT
>JANOZI010000513.1:0-4191 GCA_031429375.1 Acidobacteriota bacterium
CGCCGAGGCCGGCGTATACGACCGCAATCGCGTAGCTCGACGCGTAGCGGCGTTGACGCACCAGGTCGTCGAATTCCTTCAGGACTGTCCTGGCTTCATCCATCCGGCCCGCTTTCGCGTAGAGATAGCCGCGCACTGCCATCGCAGGCGCCCACGTCCGAAGCGGTCCGATGTGTTCGAGGGCCGCCTCGGCATCGGCGTAGCGACCCTGCGACGTGTAAATGCGACCCAGCCAGAAATAGCCTGGAACGAATTTCGGATTCATCTCGAGCGCGCGCCGCACCCAGCGTAGCGCCTCTTCATTTCTGTCGTTGTAGTGGAGGATGTACGCGCGATCGATATTGATGGGTACGGACAAGGGGTCGAGGCTAGCCGCGATCGCGATCTCCCGGCCGGCTTCGCCCAGCGGCCGTTCCATCGCCGTCAGCAGATACGCGTACCACTGGTGCGCCGTGGCATAGTCCGGATTCAGCTCGATCGCACGTGTGAACTCCGACTCTGCCGCCGGGAAATTCCAGTCGTAGTACATCAGCGCAAAGCCGAGTGACGCGTGCGCCTCGGCAGACGCCGGGTCGAGCTCGATCGCTTTGCGTGCCGCCGCGCGGGCACGGGGGAAGGCATCTTCGGGAGAGATGTACGATCCGTACCCGAGTTGCCCGTACGAATCCGCCATTCCCGCGTACGGCGGAGCATAGGTCGGGTCCGCATCGATGGAATCCTGAAAGAAGCGCACCGCCTCGTGCAAATCGGACTCACTTCTCTTGTCCAACGCATGACGGCCGCGCACATAGGCGTCATACGAGGCGGGAAGAATCGGCCGGGTTGCTGCGGCCACTGCCGGCGGCTGGATTGGTGTCGCGCGCCGAGGTGTTGGCGAGCGATCTCGACCGTTCAGCCAGAAGATCCCGGCGACCGCCGTCAGCACACACGCCGCGATCCACGGGCCGCGCCGAAGCGCGGTGCTGATGGCCGCCGTTCCTGCCGGCGCCGACCGCACTGGCCAATCGCTGAGAACCTCACGCAACCCGAAGCTCAAATCGCGAGCCGACTGGAAGCGATGATTCGGATCCTTGTCAAGGCACCGCCGCACCAGGCCATCGAGGCGGACCGGGATCGTCCGAGCGACACCCGCCAACTCCGGCGGTTGATCACGCAGAATCGCAGCGCAGGTTTCGGCGGCCGTATCGCCTGGGAACGCGTGCCGGGCGGTGAGTGCTTCGTACAGCACACAGCCGAGCGAAAAGATGTCAGTTCGATGATCGACAGCGTCGCCTTTGACCTGTTCCGGCGACATGTACCCGGAGGTCCCGAACATCCCGCCGGGTTCGGTTTGCCCCGGACTCGTGGCGGCGCGAAACGTGGATCCGAACGGATCCTGTTTGGCGAGCCCGAAGTCCAGAATTTTCACCAGTCCGTCTCGCGTGATGAAGATGTTGGCCGGTTTCAAGTCGCGATGGACGACGCCGCGGGCATGGGCCGATGCGAGCCCGTCCGCGATCGCGGCGGCGATCTCAATCGCCCGCCGCCATGGCAACGGACCGCCCGCGAGCAGCTGATCCAACGGCTCACCCTCGAGCAGTTCCATGACCGCAAACGCGACGCCGTCGGCGCGGCCAAAATCGTGCAGTGCGACGATGTTCGGGTGAGAGAGGGCGGCGACGGCACGGGCCTCCTGTTCGAATCGGGCCACGGCCGCAGGGTCGTCGCTGTGGCGCGGTGAGACCACCTTGACCGCGACCTCGCGTCCGAGCCGCGTGTCGCGCGCGCGATAGACTTCGCCCATGCCGCCGGCGCCGAGCGGCGCCAGGATCTCGTAGGCCGCGAGCCGCGTCCCTGCAACTATTGTCATCGTCGAACCGGCTTGGTCGATGCGGGACCCGACAGCATGCGAAACGTCACGGTGATCGGGCCGAGGCCGATGATAGCGCCGTGATGTATTTCGATTGGCGAGTCGATTCGCCGTCCAGACAGGAATGTCCCGTTCCGGCTCTCGAGATCCTCGAGCGTGGTCCGATTGGGCCGGATCGATATCTGCGCATGACGCCGCGACACCGACGGGTGGTCGATGCGAACGCGCGCGTCCGGGTCACGTCCGAGCACGTTGTCTCCGGCGGCCAGCATGAACTCCTGTTTGCCCCGCGTCACGCAACAGGTCGAAACGGCCCGGCGCGCGGTGCGGCCGTCAATCGGTGCAATAAACCGGTAGCCTTTACCGACAACCGTTTCGACGAAGCGTGGCCGATCGGCATCGTCGCCAAGCACCTGCCGGATTTTGCGCACGGCCGTGTTCGTGGCCGAATCGTGCTCGACGAACACCGCCGAGCCCCAGAGCGCAGCCTGGATGGTGCTGCGATCGACCAGGGTGCCTGCGCTCTCAACCAGCAGTATCAGCAACTCCATCGGCAGTTTCTCGAGCTTGATGCGCCTGCCGGCGCTCGATAGTGCATACGCAGCCACATCCAGGTGGAACCCGCCAAACCGGAAGTCGCCTGACATCGGTGACGCATCATACGGCCGGACCGTCACGAAGTCTTCACACAACCTTCAGATGGAGTCGATGGCGCTCGGGACCGGCTTTCGCGAAGATGCGCGACACACGCAATGTTTCGGCCGGGTGACCGGCTCATGGAGGTCCAGATGTCTCGAATTTCCTATGCCTTCGCCATCGTCATCGGCGGATCGGTGCTCGGACTAGCTTGCAGCAGTCCGAGCAGTCCCACGGCGCTCACTCCGCGCTCTTCCGTGCCCGCGGCATCGCAGGGCCTCGCGTCTGAGGCATCGAGCGCCGCCGCCTCGTCCACCCATGGCCAGCAGTTGACCGCCGTCGTCGGCGCCGGATCGGGGACGGTGAACGTCACGCCAACCGCCGCCGTGGACGGGAGCTTCAGCGCCCAAATCAACGTCAACGTTCACGGCGCGCCGCCGAATACGACCTTCTATGTGCAGCGCGCACCGGAAGTGGGACGCGCCAATGGCGCAGACGGGATCTGTCAGCGCGCCGCAGGCCTGCCGCCATGGGGGCCGCCGGCGCCGAATTTCGTGACGTTCCCGAGGCCCGCTGCCGGGCCACTGGTCACCCTCGAGACGTCGCAAGGGGGCGCCGGGGCGGTTCACATCGATTTCGCTGCGGCCGCAATCTCAGATGGAACGGAGTTCGACGTGATGTTCCGGCTCGTCGACAGCCTGACGAGCCCGACCAATGAATTGCGCACGGGTTGCTTTACGGTGACGGTGAAGTAATCAGGATGTGAAGAGCCCTTCTTAATCAGGAGAGATCGCTCCCCAACGATCGCGACCGTGTGAGGTGACGGCGGCATCCGGTTTGCTGGTGCTGAGGCCGGAGGAAACTTCAATGGCGGAGAGAGCTAAGGGGAACGAGCAGGCCAAGGGACAGCAAAAGGGCAACGATAAGTTGCACGGCGGCAGCGGCCGCGGCGACAACACGGGCGACCGCGCCGACGCGAAGGGGGCCAGCGACAGCCGTGGTGGCGCGCGTGGACCGTCACAGGGTCAGGACAACACTCGCGCTGAGAACCACGGCGGACTTCGAAGCGAAGGTCGCGGCGGGCAAGGTGGCAGCGGCAACAAGACGGCTGGCGGCGGTGGCTCCAAAAAACGGTAGCACGGCCGAGGCTGGCTGCGTGTAGTCACACCAACGTGCGAAGCAGTTGCATCGCCGGCGCGACACGAATGCCGTCCGGCGTCACGTAGTCTTTCGTGCCGATGGCCGAGATCTGTCACGCGTGACATTTCGGGAATCGCGCCTCGAGATACTTGAGGCTTCGATCGATCTCGGTATCCGCCCACTTGCCACGAAGACCATCTTCCTGGTGAGATCGCGTCGAACCTGGGGCACCAGGTAGCGCGTCGGGGCAACCACGCCAATAGTGCACGTCCATTTTGGCCCATGGTCAAAAACACTCACGTGTAATTTCACCATGTGGGCATTTCGCAGAGCGAACTCGGCGCCGCCGCCGGTGTCCTGCTGCCGTTAACACGGCCCCAGCCTGAGTGCAGCGTCGTGCGCTATCGTGAACAGGTGAGCGACGATCCGCACAAAGCGCTGCGCCAGGACATCCATCTCCTTGGCACCCTGCTCGGCGATACGCTCTCCGCACTGGAAGGACGGGAGCTGCTGCAGATCGTCGAACACGTGCGCGCGCTCGCGAAAGGCGCGCGCGGCGGCGATGA
>JANOZI010000514.1:0-7555 GCA_031429375.1 Acidobacteriota bacterium
CGGGACCCTTCGTGTCCCAAGCCGTTTCTTCGTGCCGCATCCACTGCACCCGCACCGGACGGCCGATCTCCTTCGCCAGATACGCCGCCTCGAACCCCGCATCGTCCGCCGCCGTGCGCCCGTAGCCCTGCGGCCCCTCCAGCCAGATCACGCGGACGCGGTCGCGCGGCATCTTGAGGAACTCGGCCACGCCGTTGCGCATGCCGTACGACTTCATGTCGTTGGTGTAGATGGTGAGCTGATCGTTCGACGGATCGGCCATTGCGTGCGCCGGGCCGATCGCGGTGTGGCCCTGGAACGGCACGTCGTACTCGGCCTCGATCACCGTGGCCGCACCGGCAAGCGCCGCATCGGTCGCTCCGGCTTCGACGGGCTTCCCCGTCGAGGACGGCGCCGCGCTGCGCATGTAAGTGAACAGATCGTCGGAAGCAGGGAAGGGCGCGGTGGCCGGCTTCTTCCACTCAGCCTTGAGCTGCCGTGCCGCACGGATCGCCTGTTCCTCGCGCTCGCACACCACCGCGAGGTAGTTGCCCTTGCTCACCACCTTGATGAACCCGGGAATGCCGCGCACGGATGCTTCGTCGACGCTGACCAGCGTGGCGCCGGCGACCGGGGGCTTCACGTTGCGCGCGTGGACCATCCCCGGGACCTTCACGTCAACGGCCCACTTGAGCGAGCCATCTACCTTTGCGGGAATGTCGTAGCGCTGCGGCGACTTGCCGACGTTCTTCATTTCCTGAACCGGCTTGAGCGGCGCGACGCCGGCGGTGGTGTCTGTGTTCTTGCCGGTCAGCGTGATGTTGAACTTCCGCCCGCCGATCAAGTCGCCATAGCTGATCGAGCCCGGACCCGTGGTGTTCCCTTCACGAACCGAGATCACGCCGTCGCTGACGACGAGCGCAGTCACTGGGACCTGCAATTCCTTCGCGGCCATGTCGAGCAGGACGCGCCGGGCTTCCGCGGCGACGCGCCGCATCGGATAGCCGTCGGTCTGCAGCGCATCGGATCCGCCGGACCCGCCCTGATCGACGGTGTTGTGGGTGCTGCCCATCACGCAGCTGGTGTTGTCGTACGCGATGTCGAGCTCGTCGCACATAATCTGCCGGAACGCCGTGCCGGTGCCCTGGCCGAGGTCGGTCTTGCCGACGAAGAACGTCGCGGTGTTGTCCTGGCGGATCACGATCCAGGAATCGAGCTGATGGAAATCAGGATCGGGATAAGGGCCCGCAGCGGTTTGGCCCCCCATAAAGGGGGGCCCTACGAATGCATCCGCAAGCGAGTTCGACGCGGCGATCCCGACCACCAGCATGCCCGACGATTTGACGAAGTCGCGGCGGTTCATGCGCTCACCTTCGTCCCTCGACCTTGCTCGGGAGGACCCTGAGCCTGTCGAAGGGGCGACATCGACTTGGCGGCGAGCCTGACGGCCGCCTGCACGCGGTAATACGTCATGCAGCGGCACAGCGCGCCCTGCATGCCGTCGCGAATCTGCGCGTCGGTGGGGTTCGGGTTCTTGTCGAGCAGCGCCTTCGCGGTGAGGATCTGCCCGTTCTGGCAGAAGCCGCACTGCGGCACCTGCTCGTCGATCCATGCCTGCTGAACCGGATGGAGACGGCCGTTCTGCGCCAGGCCCTCGAGCGTCGTGATTTCGGCGCCCTGCAGCTGCGATACGGGGCGGACACACGACCGCACCGCTTCGCCCTTGATCAAGACGGTGCACGCGCCGCACTGGCCGAGGCCGCAGCCGAAGCGCGGACCCGATAAATCCAGATCGTTTCGCAGGACGTAGAGCAGGGGAGTCGAGGGCTCCACATCAACGGTGTGCGCCGTGCCGTTAACCCTCAGTGTGATCGCAGCCATGCGCGCAGTATAGAACGGGGCGGGCTTGAGGCAGTATTCCCCCTGATCCCCGATCTTGATCTCTTGCTGCTCACCCGCGGGCGACGCGCGAGATGGCGGCAACCAAGTCCCGAGGCTCGAGCAGCGCGGGCAGCGCACGCCACTGGTCGGATCGGTCGTTGCCGAAGGTGACGAGACCGGCGTGGATCGACTTGTCCGCATCGAGGGCGGGATCCGGATCGAATACGCCCATCGCGCGACGCAGGGTCTCGATGCCCGCACCCTCACCGGTCACGTAGGTCCACCCCGGCAAGGGGCCGCCAAAGTGCCCGGCGTACTCTCGCAGGATTTTTGGCGTGTCGGTTTCCGGCGTCAGCGAAATCGACAGCATGTGAATATCGCGACCCATCCGCGCGCCCAGACGGCGGTGCACCTCTCGCAGGTTGGTGCCGACCACCGGGCACCGCTCGGTGCACTGCGTGTACATGAAGTTGACGAGCACGACGCGATCTTTCACCAGGTCGTCGTAGAGACGCACCGCCACGTCGTCGTGCGTGCGCAGCGTGAGGTTGGGGAAGCGGTCCGAGTGCTTGCCCGTGCGCCGCGTGCCGGCCTGCCAGCGGACCGCCTCAGCACGAGTCGCCGCAATCGCGGGCACCCCGGCCAGGAGCGCGAGAAACACGCGTCGTTCAGTCAATACAGACATGGTTCGCTCCACTCAAGGGCCCGCTACGAGCCGCCTTTGAAATCATCACAAGGAAACCCGACGCCCCTGCCCTCCAGCCGTTCCACATCGCCCGCCGCGTCGAAAAAGAGCGTCGGCTCGAGTTCCTCGCAGGTCAACGGCACACCCGACACGGCCGGATCGATATCGCTCACGCCGTCGAGCGGACAGGGGTCCCCCGCCTTCCGCGGATCCTGCTGCGCCATCATCCGCATGTCCTCGTGTTCGACGATGTGGCAATGGAACACGAATGGGCCGGTGAACGTGCGGAAGCGCATGAAGATCTCGGCGGTGGCGTTGTCTTCCAGGTTGACGATGTCGCTCTTGAACCGCTGGGGCGGCGGCGGGACGCGGCCGTTGATCTTCTGGACTTCCATGTGCTCGAGGTGAATGTGGATCGGATGGAACCAGCCGCCGCCGACGTTCTTCAGGATCCACCGCTCGGCCGTCTGGCCATCGGCATCCGGTTGCGGCACCGCGTCGGCGCGGCGCGGGTTGTAGAAGCGGCCGTTGACCTGCCAGGCGCCGTTGCCGCGGCCAAACTCGAAGACGCGCGTGGTCACGATATCCGCCTCATTGATGGCATCGTGCGGTCGCAGGGGCGTGCCAGCCTCGATCGTAATGTCGTTGGGCACGGCGCCGCCTTCGACGATGAACTTGACCAGGGGCGTCGGGCGGTTGGGATCGGGACCGTCGGGCTTGCGCCCGGTGGTCTGCTGCATGATGTTCTCCAGGTACACCTCGTTTGGCGCGTCCCGGAAATCGACGATGATGTCGGCACGTTCACCGGGACAGATCGTCACGTCGCGGACGACGATTGCGAGAGGAAACAGCCAGCTGTCTTTTCCAAGCTGCAGAACGCTCCGCCGTGTGCTCATCCGCAGCTGGTAGTAACGCGAGTTCGAGCCGTTACAGAACCGCAACCGGTACTTCCTGCGCTGCACGCGCAAGGTGGGCTGAACGGCGCCGTTGACGGTGAACACGTCGCCGAGACGGCCGTCGTGATTGAGGAAGTCGTAGTACAACGTGCCGTCGGCGTTGAAGCGCTGATCGGCGAACAGCAGCGGGATGTCGCAGGAGCTGTCGGGGTCGGTCGCGAGCCGCGTGACATCAGGCAGCACGTTGCCGTCGATCAAGTCCTGCTCGAGGTCGTCGAGACACAGATAGTACCCTGCCAGGCCGCGGCTCACCGTGAAGCCCGTGATGTCCATGCTGTGGTCGTGGTACCACATGGTGGAGGGGATGGCGCTGTGCGCGAACTGGAGTTCGCCGTTGATCCGGCGCTTCGGCACGATGTTCGGGTAGTAGTAGTCCCGTTCCTGGCCTGGCAGGGTGTAGAAGGCCGGGTGGCCGTCGGCGTGCGCTGGATTATGCCCGCCGTGATGGTGGATCGACGCCTCGATGTCGTGGTGCACGTAGGTGAGATCGCGCGACAGGCGATTCTGTTGGCGCACGACGATCGGCTCGTTGAATCGAGTCATGATCGTCGGTCCGGGAACGGTGCCCTGGCCCTGCGGCGCATTCGCGTCGCGGTAGGTGAAGACGGGGGTATCCACGCCCGGGATGATCTGCGCGATGCGCTGCTCGGCGACGAGCTTGTACGTCTTCAGCGCGCCATCGTTCCAGTCGGCCGCGTGGGTCGGGTGGCTGGACCAGAACTCGGGGGCGATGCCGTGATAAACGTTCCCGGGACCGGGGTTGAGAGCGAACGGGCGCAACACCGGCGCCAACGGGAGCGTTGCCTGAAAGGGAGTAATCTTAAAGGGCGTGGGCGGCAGCGTCGTATCGGCGCTTGCGGGGTCAGGCGCCAGGAGCCCCGGCCGCGTCGCAGCGAGCGCGCCGGCGCCGCCGATCAAACCAGCCTTGATGATTGACCTTCGATTCAACATATCCGCCCTCCAACCAAGACAATCCGCCAAACGAGTTCAATTACAGAATTGTGCGGGTGGCGGATCGTGGGCGCTGAGCATCGAGCGCGCAATTCCCGAAAAGTGGGGGGAACAACCCTCTGCAAGTGGGGGATCACCCATGAAATGGGCCACCTTTGGGGTAGTTTCTCGGGGTGATCGCGGAATCGTGTCAGGTAGCTCGCAGGAGACCACGAGACTCAGAGGAGATTAGGAGATCAGGAGAAATGATTTCTCCTGATCTCCCAAGAGACAGCGCGGTTTCCGGCCTGTTTCTGATGTGACGCGTGGCGATCACATCGCGTGGCCCGCTTCTGATCTCTTGTTCTGACTCTGCTGATCTCGTGTCGTTAGCGCGCCGCAGCGGCCGCGGCCACGACGAAGGGATTCTCGTCCGCCGTCGGTCCGTACACCGACGGTACTGACAAGTTGAGCAGCCGCAGGTACACCAGCAACTGGCCGCGGTGGTGATACGAGTGGTTCAGCATCACGGCGCGAACGAACGCCACCCGCGGCATCGCCATCACCTCCTGGCCATTGATCATCAGCCGCCATATCGCGCTCATTCGCGCATCGTCGAAGCCACCGAGGTGCTGCCGCGCCTTTGCGAGGCTCGCCTCGAGTGCGGGCACGAGCTCGGCGGCCGTCGCTGCTTCTGGCTGCCCGAATTGCGGCGGCTCGGGAACTGTGTCGATCGATGCCAGCTCCGCAACGTTGCCGGGCGTGGTCGCGATGTGCAGCGCCAGCTGCCCGAGCGACATCGACTTCGGATGCGGCTTCCACGACAGATGCGCCTGGGGGACGCGTTCGAGTACCCGCGCGGTCGTCTTCGATTCCTGTTCGAGCTCTGCCAACAGTACGTCAATCATCGCCATCGCTGTCTCCTTTACTCGCCGTTGCCTGATTCCGCGTCTTTGCGCACACGTGCGTGCATCGCCTTCCAGCCGTCGCCCATCCGTTCGCGATGCTCTTCCGGGAACGGGCCGACCACCGTGTGCTTGAACGTGATCAGCGATCCGCCGTCGGTCTCGGTCAAACGGTACTGCATGTTCGATGTCGCGCCAGTCGACATGAACAGCGGTCCCCAGATCTCCAGCAGCACGGGCCGTTTGATGCTCTGCACGAAGCCCCACAGGTGACCGTTGTCGCCGCCGAGGTCGCGATACCACCGGCCGCCCGGATGCGTTTCAAGCAGCATCGGCAGCGGCTTGCCGTCGCCCGTTTCGTTCTGGCGCCCGAGCTGCGTGATGATCGACGCGAACGTCTTCTCGAGCGACGCCCGCACCTTGATTTCTTCGGTGATGGTGAATGTCTGCATCTCGTTCATCGGTGCTGTCGTGGTCGTCATGATTTCTCCTCGGCATGAGCCTTGATGCGCCGGAGCTGACCGCGCCAGTGCTGCGCGAACATGCCGCTCCAGTCGTGAATGGTGCGAAGCGTTTCGGGATTCATTCGATACATGGTGCGTTGGCCCTCTCGCCGCGCGCTGACGAGGCCGACGTCCCGCAGCACCTGGAGATGCTTCGAGACCGAGGGCTGGCCCAACTCGAGCGCCGCCGCGATCTCGGTCACCGACCGCTCGTCGGCGGCGAGGAACTCCAGGATGTGCCGCCGCCGCGGCTCGGCAATCGCGTTGAATGGGTCGGACGTGGTCGATGCGCGCGCCATTGATGTGAAGTTATATATTCCCATATAGGAATAAGTCAAGCCGGAAAATGGCGTGTTCCGAGGATGGGACGACGTTGTCGATCCGCGGCCCCGCCGTTCGACGTATCAGTAAGGACGCAAACAGGTTTCCTTTTTGGAGGCAGCATGGCGCAGTTGCAGAAGATCACACCGTTCCTATGGTTCGACAGCCAGGCCGGAGAAGCCGCCGAGTTCTACACGGGCATCTTCAAGAATTCCCGGATCGTTGCCACCACGAAATACACGGAGGCCGGCAAGGAGCAGCACAAGCGTCCGCCCGGTTCGGTGATGACCGCGCAGTTCGAGCTTGAAGGGCAGAGTTTCACCGCGCTCAACGGCGGCCCGCTGTTCAAGTTCACCGAGGCGGTGTCGTTCGTGATCCACTGTGCCGATCAAGCCGAAGTCGATCACTACTGGGACAAGCTCAGCGCCGGCGGCGATCCGAAGGCGCAGCAGTGCGGCTGGCTGAAGGACAAGTTCGGCCTCTCGTGGCAGGTCGTACCGGACGTGATGATTGAGCTGCTCAAGGACCCGGCCAAGGCGGGCAAGGTAATGGCTGCCTTCATGCCGATGAAGAAGATCGACATCGCCACGCTGCAGCGCGCGGCCGAGAGCCGTCCGACTCGGTAAAGTCACGAAACATCTAGAATGAGCCATGGACGGACGGGAGAAAGCGAAGGGCAAGTCGAAGGCAGCGAAGCAGCCCGTCGCGCGCGTGAAGGCGCGCCAGCGTCAGAGAGTCTTGCGGGCCAGGTAATACGTATTCTTGCCCTCGTCTTCGTGCGTCTTTTCGAGCGTCAACCCATGCTCGCGCATTACATCCCGGTACGCGTCCCTCGTGAACGAGTAATAGTAGAACCGCACGCCGTTCATCGGTTCACCCTCGAAGGGCTCGCCGTCTCCCCCCGCCGGCTGATCGCCCGACGTGAACAGGAACCAACCGCCCGGTTTCAATGCGCTCGCGACCTTTGCGATCGCCTTCAACTGCTCGGGTAGGGGCAGGTGAAACATCACGCCCCACGCGACGGCGGCATCGAACGCCCGCCCGCTCAGATCGCAGTCTTGAATCGGTGCGCAGATCGCAGGGACATCAGGGAAGTTCACCGCGAATCGCGCCAGCATGTTCGGCGAGCTGTCCACGCCGACCACGCGGCAGCCGTGATCGACCAGCAGGCGCGTCAGCGGCAAGCCGTTGCCGCAGCCGACGTCGAGCACCGACGGCGACGCTGGAAGAGCCGAAAGAAGGGCGGTAACTTCAGGCGCGCCGGTCGCATCGGTGCGCTGCGAGGCGTACCACTCCGCAATCAAGTCGTACTCGTGCAACCTGGGCCGATTATAAGACGGCCGCAACCAGTGGCTCATTGCACGGACGCGCGTGGCTTCAGTCGTCGACCGTGAA
>JANOZI010000515.1:0-2297 GCA_031429375.1 Acidobacteriota bacterium
GTTCCCGATGCCGCGCGCGCGCGAGGGTGAGGGAGGCATGGACCAAGCGCTCCACAGCCAGCAAGGTGGCGCGAGCCGCGGCGGAGTCTCGTGGAATCGCCCAAATCGTGTACTCGCGTTCCCGATGCCGGCCCAGCAGAATCTGTACCGCGTGCGGGTGTGTGTCGCACCCGCGCGACGGCTCAGAGTCCGACAATGCCGTCTTGGTTACTCGCGTCCCATCTGGCATGATTTCGACGAGGGCGGCGTTAACGACGGTGTCGCTGGCGGCAATGAGCGACAGCGTTTCCGCGCCGAGGAGCTGTGGATGCGCGGCAAGGTCAACGAGCACGGCGATGCGTTCGATGAGAGAAGCCGAAGCAGGCCGAGAATCGTCCGGCCGTCGCCCTGATGACTCCCTTGTCGCCGCGATCGGTAGCAAGTTCGTTCCGTCTGTGCCCGTGACGAACGGGACCGACCCAGCTAGTCCCAAAGTTTCGATCGCATCGCGCTGAGCCTCCGCCAGAGCGGTAAGGTTCCCGACGTTCCGGAGAAAGCGTCCGGCTCGGTCGAAATGGTCCAGAGCGGCCGCCGCATCGTCGGGGGCAGCGAGGCGCCCCGCAACCCTTGAGGCCTCGGCCATGATCTCTAGCGGCGCATCAGGGTTCTCAACGACTGCTTCCGCCCATAGGCGCGCCCCCTCGATCTGCCGGCCAGTGCGACCGAGACCCTCGGCAGCCAACAGCCGCATGCGTTCGAGGAGGTTGCGGTCCGCCATGCGTTCGATGCGCGGAATCGCCTGCATTGCGGTGGCGACGCCGTCCTCAGCGGCGCCTATTCGATACAGCCACTTCACTCGAGTGTGCAGGTGCCAGAGTCCGAAGTAAGAGTCTCTGTTCGTCGGTTGATCTAACAATCGCGACACGGCTTCGGCTTGGAGACTGGCGTCCTGTTCCATTGACATTTGCAGCGACATCAACCCGTCGCGCAAAGCGATCTCGCCGCCGCCGCCCTGCGCATGTTCACGCAGCCCTTGCTCCAACCAAAACGTGGCCTCGTCGAATCGACCATGAGCCTCCAGCAGATGTCCCAGATTCGCGCATGCCGCAAATTTTGCGACTTGGCTTCCGGTGTCTTCCGCCATAGAACGCAATTCAAAAGCGAACTTCAACGCGTCCGAGAGATTCGATTCAAAAGCAGCCAACGCCAACTCCGCGATCTTCGCTTCAGCTTGGAGTCCGCGATCTGGGACGTTGCTCAAGAGAGCCTTTGCCGCCTCAAGATGTTTGTGCGCGCGTTCATACAGCCCCATCCTTGCGGCGAGTTCCGAAAGCGCCAGCTGAAACTTCACCGAAACAATCTGGTCGCCGATCTGATGGGTCTTGCGGCGCAGTACGGTCAAACTAGTCGCGGCCTCGTCCGAACCGAAATAGCGATTCTGATAACGAAGCATGTGGATCCTCAACAGGCATTCGGATCTGAGATCGCCTTCCGCCTCAGCCAGCTCGATACCGCGGTTGTAGTGGTCCATCCCCTTCGTGTGGAGCCCTTTGCGAAAGGCACAAGTTGCAAGTACGTCCCGCAGCCGACAACGCTGCGAAACTGACAGGTTTCTATTAGAAATGAGTTCTTGCGCCAGGTTATTCGACGGCTCAACCGCGCCCGTCATCGAAAGGAGTTCTGCCTTAACAATCTTTTCGTCGGTGAAGAGAGCTCGCCGCGAACCCAAGTCATCGATTGCGATCAAGGCCTCTGAATAACGGCCAGTCGCAAGAAGTGACTCTGGGTCGCCAGAATTGCGCATCGCAGTTCCCTTCTAGTGCGTGGTCCCTCTTGTTCGGCCATCAGCTCCCTGGGCCGTCTGCCGAATTGCATCGGCTAGTGAGGTAAAGGCTTGGTTCTCAGAACCAGACTCTCGCCCAACGGACGCCCACTCGATGACCGCTCTGATATCAAGTGGCGCAAGTTCTTCTTGGAGTCGCGCCGCGACTTGACGCGTCACATCTTCATTGCTGCGTAACAGCAGCAAGAGGAATGCACCCGGATCAATTCGGAGCAGCGAGTCCTCGGCTCGAACAGATCTTCGTAAGATACTCGAGATCCGCTGTTCGCTCGTCGTTGACTGCGCGCTACCCTGAAGACGTGTGACTATTACGCCGACAGGCCACCAACCTACAGAACCTTCAACCTGGGATAGTAACTGATCCAGTCCTGCTGGCGAATAGGGAAGCGTTGCTTCGGAACGGGTTGGAGGTTGTAGGGCGGTTGACAAGACGTTGGCCAACCGCTCGACGTATGCTTGGTGCAGTTGGGAAAAA
>JANOZI010000516.1:0-1805 GCA_031429375.1 Acidobacteriota bacterium
AAACTTTCAACTTTCAACTTTCAACTTTCAACTCTGTATGCGCAAGCCATTGATCGCGGGCAACTTCAAGATGTACAAGAGCGTCCAGGAGACGGTCGCGTATCTGATCGAGCTGCGCGCGTTGGCCAAGGACATCCGCGCCGTCGATATCGTCATCGCGCCGCCGTTCACGGCGATTCACGCCGCGGCCGCCGCCGTGCGCGACAGCAACATCACGATCGCCGCCCAAAACGTGCACTGGGAGCGGGAGGGTCCGTTCACGGGCGAAGTCAGCGCCGCGATGTTATTCGTGGCCGGGGCGCGGTCGGTGATCGTCGGGCACTCCGAGCGCCGCACGCTGTTCGGCGATACCAACGCGACGGTCAACCGGCGGATGCATGCCGCGATCACGGCGGCGCTCGTGCCGATCGTGTGCATCGGCGAGACGCTGGAGCAGCGCGATCGCAACGAGACGATGGCGGTGCTGGATCGGCAGATCGTGGAAAGCCTCGACGGCGTGACCGGCGAGCAGTTGGGACGCATCGTGCTGGCCTACGAGCCGGTGTGGGCGATTGGCACGGGCCGGAATGCCACGCCGGCGCAGGCCGGCGAGGCCCATTTTCACATCCGGCAGCGGCTGAAGCAGTGGTTCGGGCTCGGACCGGCGGAGCTCTGCCGCGTGCTCTATGGCGGTAGCGTCAAACCGGACAACATCGCCAAGCTCATCGCCGAGCCGGACGTCGACGGCGCCCTGGTCGGCGGTGCCTCGCTCGACGCGAAGGCGTTTTTCGGCATTATTCAGGGCGCGAGCTCGTAGGCTTGTCGAACCCGTCGAACCAGAGTTATAGTTATAAGTTCTTAATATGCTGTATTACCTGGTAGTTACTCTTTACGTCATCGCCTGTTTCATGCTGATCCTCACGATCTTGCTGCAGCAGGGCAAAGGCGGCGACATTGCCAACGCGTTTGGCGGCGGCGGCGGAAGCCAGGCCGTGTTCGGCGCGCGCTCCGGCGCGACGTTGCTCACGCGGGCTACGGCTGTACTTGCCGCGTTGTTTGTGATCTTTGCGATAGCGCTGACGGTCATCGGTCAGCGCGGCCCGGGATCGGTCGTGGGCGGCATAGAAGGCCCCCCGCCCGTGGTCCCGGCCAACACGACGGCGCCGGCGGCGGCGCCGGCAACACCTCCGGCGTCGGGCAACAAGACGCCCTAAAGAGTGCAGAGTTCAGAGTTAAGAGTTAAGAGCTCAAACAAGTAGCGCGGACCTTCAGGTCCGCGATCGAGAGTTACGCACGCGGAAGTGGCGGAATTGGCAGACGCACCAGCTTGAGGGGCTGGCGCCCGCAAGGGCGTGAAGGTTCGAGTCCTTTCTTCCGCACCACTCGACTCAGCCGCTTCGCGGCTTCGCTCGTGGCAGGCCGCATCGGCTGAGTCGAGTGGTGTCCCGAGCGAGCCCTGAAAGGGCGAGTCGAGGGGCACCACCTGTCAGAACCGCTTCTCGGTTCTCGATTGTTCTCGGTTCTCGATCTTCACAAATCACTGAGACGATGGCATCGTCGTCATCGTGTGGTCCGTTTACATCCTCGAATGTTGCGACAAGACTCACTATGTAGGGCACACCGGAGCCCTCGCAGAGCGTACCCGCGCGCATTGCGCTGGTGAAGGTGCGAGCTACACGCGGTCGCGGCGCCCGCTCAAGGTGGTCTACCAAGAGGAATGCGACTCGAAAGTTGCGGCGCTCTTCAGAGAACGTCAGCTTAAGGCTTGGAGCCGCCAGAAACGAATCGCGTTGATAGCCGGTGATCTCGCAAAGGTCAGAGCCCTA
>JANOZI010000517.1:0-2286 GCA_031429375.1 Acidobacteriota bacterium
TGGGTTACACCGTCTTCTTCTTGGCCACGGCGCCCTTGCGCGGGCCCTTCCGCGTCCGGGCGTTGGTCTTGGTGCGCTGCCCGCGCAGCGGCAGGTTGCGGCGGTGCCGGCCGCCGCGGTAGCTGCCGATCTCGATCAGCCGCTTGATGTTGAGCGAGATTTCCTTGCGGAGATCGCCCTCGATGCCGCCCTGCTCCTCGAGCACGCGCGTGATCTTGCGGACGTCGTCTTCGGTGAGGTCCTTGACCCGCACGGCGGGGTCGACCCCGGCCGCGGCCAGGACGACATTCGAACGGTGACGGCCGATGCCGAAGATATACGTGAGACCGATCTCAATGCGCTTCGTGCGCGGGAGATCGACACCTGAAATACGCGCCATGTCTTATCCTTGCCGCTGCTTGTGCTTCTGGTTCGTGCAAATCACCCGGACCACCCCACGGCGGCGGACAACCTTGCACTTGTCGCAAATCTTTTTCACCGACGCTCTGACTTTCATTGCTCGCTCCACCGGCACCCCTAAAGGGGTACCCAACCCGGCATTTCCCGTTACAACTTCTCGATCACCCGGCCGCGCGACGGATCATTTGCCATCAGCGCGATCCTGACCCGGTCGCCCACCACGATCCGGACGTAATTACGGCCCACCGGACTGGCCAGGTGCGCCGTCACGTAGTGGCGTCCGTCGAGCTCGACCCGCACCAACTGGCTCGGCAACAGCTCTCGTACCACGCCTTCCGCCGACTTGCCGTGATCCTCACCCGTCGACACGTCGAACGGTCTATCCCGCGGCGCCCACGACTTCGGCGGCCACGTCGGGCAGCGTCAGCACGCGGCACCCGCCTTCGGTCACCACCACCGTGTGCTCGAAGTGCGCGGACAGGCCCTTGTCTTTCGTGACCGCCGTCCACCCGTCGCCGAGCACTTTCACCGCCGGCTTGCCCGCGTTCACCATCGGCTCGATGGCGAGCGTCATGCCCTCCGCCAGCCGCGGCCCGCGGCCCGCCGTGCCGTAGTTCGGGATCTGCGGCTCTTCGTGAAGCGCCGTCCCGATGCCGTGGCCCACGAATTCGCGGACCACCGAGAACCCCTGGGCCTCGACAGACGACTGCACCGCCGCGCCGATGTCCGACACCCGCGCGCCGGCCCGCACCGTGGCCACCGCCCGATCGAGCGCCTCCTTGGTGACCTGCAGCAGCCGCTCGGCCTCCGCCGTCACGCGGCCCACCGGCACCGTGACCGCCGAGTCGCCGTAGAACCCGTCGAGCTTCGCGCCCATGTCGATCGAGATGATGTCGCCTTCGACCAGCGCGCGCGGCGACGGAATGCCGTGCACCACCTGCTCGTTGACCGACGCGCAAATCGTCGCCGGGTAGCCGTGATACCCCTTGAACGCCGGCTCCGCGCCCGCATCGCGCAGCCGCAACTCGGCCAGCTCGTCGAGCTGCGCCGTGGTGACCCCCGGCTTCACCGCAGACGCCAGCTCCTTCAACACCCGCGCGACGAGCGCGTTGACGCGGGCGAGCTTTTCAATTTCCGAAGCCGAACGGCAGACGATCACGCCTGCAACCCCACATTCTTCGTCAGCGAGCGCAACTGGCTCGCCGGCTTACCCAGCGCCGATGCCACCGCGGCAACGAGCGCCTCGCGAACCTGCTCCGGCGGCTTCTGGCCGTCGATGGCGCGGAACGTCGGCCGCGCGCTGTAGTACTCGATCATCGGGCGCGTATCGCGCCAGTAGACCTTGAGCCGCTCGCGCACCACCAGCTCCGAGTCGTCCGATCGCGCCACCCACTTCGGCCCCACGGACCCGCAGCGATCGGTATTCTGACAGAGCGGCGGCAACGCGCCCGGCAGGTGCTCGAACGCATCGGCGTTGGCCCCGCAATCGTCGCACACCCGCCGCGCCCGTACCCGCCGCACCAGCTCTTCGTCCGGCACCTGGATCTCGACGCAAATCACCGGGCCGCGCGCCGCCGTGATCTCGTCGAGCGCGGTGGCCTGGGCCGCCGTGCGCGGAAAGCCGTCGAGCACGAACCCGGCCAGCGCGTCGGGCCGCGTCAGCCGCTCGCGCACGATGCCGATCATCAGCTCGTCGCCCACCAGCTCGCCCCGTTCCATCACCGCCTTGACCTTCTCACCGAGCGGCGTCGCGCCGTGCACCGCTTCCCTCAGGATGTCGCCGGTCGACACCTTCGGAATGCCGTGCTCGCGTGCAAACCGCTCCGCCTGCGTGCCCTTGCCCGCCCCGGGCGGGCCAAGCATCACCAGGTTCAGCGCCACCTTATC
>JANOZI010000518.1:0-3615 GCA_031429375.1 Acidobacteriota bacterium
CGTCCGCACTGTTGCCGGCGCTGCGGACCCACACGCCGACGCGGTAGTTCGCATTGGCGGCGGTTGGCGTCCACGCATAGGTGTTCGCGGTCGTCCAGCCGGTCATGATGGCCCATGACGATCCGTCGAAGACAAACCACTTGTATTGGTGCGGGGCCACACCACCCGCCGGAGCCGCCGTGAATGTCACGGTCGTGTTCGCCGGCTGCGGCGCGGCCTTGTCGGTCTTCAGCGTCACCGCCGACACCGGCCCTGCGACCGGGACGATGATGCCATACGCAACCTCGACGGACGCTTCGAGCGCGTCCGCACTGTTGCCGGCGCTGCGGACCCACACGCCGACGCGGTGGTTCGCATTGGCGGCGGCCGGCGTCCACGCAAGCGTGTTCGCGGTGGTCCAGCCGGACATGATGGCCCACGCCGAGCCGTCCCAGAGAAACCACTTGTATTGATGCGGGCCCACCCCACCCGCCGGAGCCGCGGTGAATGTCACGGTCGTGTTCGCCGGCTGCGGCGCGGCCTTGTTGGGAGTCAGTGTGACGGCGCTCACCGGGCCAGATGCCGGCGCCGGCGCGGCCGGGGCGGGAGTCGTGGTCTCGGTGATCGCGAACGCCTTGTCAGCCGTGGCTTCGAGCGCATCCTCGTTGTTGCCGGCGCTCCTCACCCACACGCCGACGCGCGCATCCGCCGCAGCGACTGCCGGCGTCCAGGTGATCGAGCTCGACTCGCTCCACGTGCTCAGCACCGTCCAGACACCGTCCTTGTGGGAGAACCACTTGTACTGGTGCGGAGCCGTGCCGCCTACGGGCTGGGCGGTCATGACGATCGGCGTTCCGGCCATCTGCGGTGCGACGGCGCCGGCGGACAGCGAGACGGCGCTGGTCCGTTCGGAAACGACCGGGGTCTTGTTCACCTTCACCGCATGAATGACCGGACGATACGCGTAGCCGTCGCGATCGGCCCACAGCTGCGACATGTAGAGCACCTGCCGCTCGGCGTCGTAGCCGATGCCGCCCATGCGAAAGGTCGATTCCGGCGTCGGCAGATCGAACGGCCACACGCCGTAGGGCACCACATCCCAGGGCTGCTTGGTGCCGGCCTTCACGGCCGCGAAATCCTTCAGGTCGTACGCCCAGATCTGATAGCGATACGGGTACGCGTGGATGCCCTTGTTGCCGTTGGTCGGGTCGTAGCAGTAGTGCGCGCCGTCAGCGCCCAGCGTGCCCGCCAGCGCCTGGTTGTTGGTGCCGTTGCCGTAGCAGAACGGACCGACGCCGTTTCGGCCGATGTAAATCGCGGTGCGCGTGCCGGCAATCACGGCCATGCCACCCATCTCGACAGCGGCGCCGTAGGTCGGGTTGGAAGACTCCCACGAGCCAAGGGTCGGGTGCTCGTTCGAGTAGTAGAGGAGCGGCGTTGCCGGAACGGCGGTCATGGGGCCGACATTCGCCGGGTTGAAAGCAAACGCGGCGGGTCCCAGGGACGTACGCGTCACGATCGGCACGCAGCACTGACCGGTGACCGCGGGGCCGCCGAGAACCGACTGCCATTCGGCCGGAACCGGCGTCATGTAACTGGCGACGAAGCCGGCCTTGCCGGTGTCCCACACTTGCGCCATACCCGAGAAGCTCGATTGCGACAGGTTGGTCGCGCGCGAGAAGTGCGACACGGTCTGTGCGTTGAGGGCGTCGTAGTAAATCGAACCCGTGCCGTACAGCTTGCCGCCGTACACCATCAGGCCGCTCAGCGACGCGCCGGAGGCCGCGATCTCAGTGAAGTGTCCTTCGGTCGGATCGGCGAAGGGCTGCAGGAACGTTCCGAACGGCATGGCCGCGGGGCTGTTGCTGTTGACGGGCGCGGAGGGAATGCTCACCTCGGCAACGTTGCCTTTGCGGCTGCCGACGAACAGTGAATTGTTGGCGGGGTTATACGCGACCGTCGTCCCCGCGAAGTCGTAGTTGTCGCCGTTGGTGGCGTTGGCCGGCAGGCGGAAGCCGCCGAGGTACGCCAGGTCTGCGAACTGCAGCAACGGCAGCAACATCGGATCTTGCGCCGTTTGCGTCGTCGTTGCCGTACTGGTCGTCGTCGTCGTCGTTGTGTCGCCGCCGCGAACGTTCGCGGTCACCGTCGCCGTTGGATACTGCGCTTTCGCTGCCGAGGGGAACGCGGCCAGGGCCGTCAGGGCCGTGATCACAAACGCGAGTACAGATCTCTTCCTACGTACGCAGTTCTTCTGCATTGACAGGGTCCTTGTAAATTGTTGGGAGGGAACTACGCGCCGGTCACATCGGCGAGCAGTTCACGCACCGACATATCGCAAGGCTCAGACCAACACCGCGGGTCGGTCTTGAAATTCAGCGGGGAGTCCGAATGCAGGCGGGAAAACCAGAAAATGCAGATGGCGACTATGAACGCTCACGAACGTACACGAGTTCCCGAATGTGCAAGTCTCGTACGCGTACTTACAGTTTTGGTTTTTGAAGCGAGCCAGCTCTAGCGTTAACAGTAAGACTCGGCTTGAAGAATTACTTTATTGACGGGTTTTGACGGAATCTGCAACCTGCTCGACCGCATCCGAGCGCTTATGCCAGGTTGCGCTCTGGAGCCAGAGGCTGCCCCGCGCACCCAACAGCGTCGCGGAGAATGAGCCAAAGCGGTTCCAGGGTGGCATCCCAGTTGAGGGCATCGAGGTCGGCGCTGGCCGCCATTGCGCGCCGCTCCGCGGGCGTGCGCGCCAGAAGATCGACGACGTGCTGGGCGAAGCCAACTGGGGTATTCGCCACCTTCGCCGCTACGGCTACCTCGGCGGGAATGCCGCCGGCCACCGCGTCAGTCATCACGACGGGCAGTCCTGCCGCGACGGCTTCGAGGACCTTGTTCTGAACGCCGCGCGCGACATGCAGCGGGGCAATGGCTAAAGCCGAGTTCCAGAGCCACTCTCGAACATCCTCGACGCGTCCCGTCACCTCGATCGACGAGTCGCTGGCGCATTGCGACGTCAGCGCGGCCGTGGGGTCGGAGCCGACGATGGCCAGCGAGGCATCGGGCCTGGCAGCGCGCACCAGCGGCCACACCTCGCGGACGAACCACTGCATGCCTTCGTCGTTCGGCGCGTAGTTCATCACGCCGCAGAACACGACGCGCGCGGATGCCGCCGGCGCGGTCTTGGGCTTCAACCGCCCGGCTTCGACGCCGTTGGCCAGGACCTGCACGTCGGCGGTCGGCGCCAACGCCCTGGCAATGCGGGCCTCGCGCTCGTTGACCACGAGTGCCGCGCGTGCGCAGGCGCCGGCCCTGGCTTCGAACGCGCCCAGCGTGGCGGCTTCGCGCTGATACAGCCATGACATCGGCGCGTGCGCTGCCGCAGCCATGTCGCTCCACTTGCGTGAGTCGACGTCGACAAAATCGAGCACGAACGGAATGCCGGCCAGCGGAGCCTGCAGCGCAAACCTGGCCATGCCCGAGCACTATGCGAAGACGAGGTCGGGACGCCTTAGCCGCGTGATGTCCTGCAGGGTCCCGATCATGCCCGGCGCATCGAGCAACGCGTGCGTCAGCGGCGTGCGCGTGGGCAGCGCGGCGAGCGCCCGCACATAGTTGCGGAGCCTCGGAACT
>JANOZI010000519.1:0-14958 GCA_031429375.1 Acidobacteriota bacterium
GCAGAACATCGATCAGGCCGTCGAGATCGAGGGCGCGATTTGCCAGGACACCGGCATGCCGACCTTCGAGGTCAAGACGCCGGTCGGCACTAATCAGATCTGGCTCAAGTCGAAGATCAAAGAAGCGATCGCGGAAGCCACTAGGCGCGGCAAACTTCGGCCGAATTCCGTCGACTCGCTCACCGGCGAAAACAGCGGCAACAACCTCGGGCCGGGCACGCCGGTGCTGCACTTCGAGCAGTGGGAGCGCGACGACATCGAGGTGAAGCTGCTGCTGAAGGGCGGCGGGTGCGAGAACATGAACGCACAGTACTCGCTGCCGTCGGAGCTGGCGCACCTGGGCCGCGCCGATCGCACGATCGAAGGCGTGCGCAAATGCATCCTGCACGCGGTGTGGAACGCGCAGGGCAAGGGCTGCGCGCCGGGCGCAATCGGCGTCTGCATCGGCGGCGATCGCACCAGCGGCTACGTCGAAGCCAAGCAGCAACTGTTCCGGAGCCTGGACGATGTGAATCCCGACGCGCGGCTGGCGGCGCTCGAAGCCGAGATCATGCGCACGGTCAACACGCTCGGCGTCGGCACCATGGGCTTCGGCGGCAAGATCTCGCTGATCGGCTGCAAGGTCGGCGTGCAGAACCGCCTGCCGGCGAGCTTCTTCGTGTCGGTGGCCTACGACTGCTGGGCCTATCGCCGCCTCGGGGTCGTGCTCGACGGACAGACCGGCGCGATCAAGGAATGGATTTACAGGGACCCGTCGGTGCCGACCGTTCCGATGATGGATCAAGCCGGGTTCCAACGCACCGGACGCGAAGTCGCGCTGCGCGCGCCGATCAGCGAAGAAGCGATCCGCGCGCTCAAGGTTGGCGACGTCGTGCTGATCAGCGGGCCCGCGTTCACCGGACGCGATGCCGTGCACCATCACCTCGCCAGCCACGAGCCGCCGGTCGATCTGCGCGGCGGCGTCATCTATCACTGTGGCCCGGTGGTGGCGAAGCAGGCAGACGGTGGCTGGAAAGTCACGGCGGCGGGGCCGACGACGAGTATTCGGGAGGAGCCGTATCAGGCCGACATCATCGGCAAGTACGGCGTAAGAGTGGTGATCGGCAAGGGCGGCATGGGCGGTAAGACGCTGGCCGGCCTTAAGCAGCACGGCGCCGTCTACCTCAACGCCATTGGCGGCGCGGCGCAGTTCTATGCGCGCTGTATCGACCGGGTCGACGGGGTCTCGCTGCTGGAGTTTGGAACTCCTGAGGCGATGTGGCATCTACAACTTAGGGACTTTCCCGCGATCGTGACGATGGACGCCCACGGCAACAGCCTGCACAAGGACCTGGAGCAGCAGTCGGGGGCCCAGCTAGCTGAACTGGCTGAAGTCGGGTTTCAGGCGTAAAAACGGTCGGTTGGACACTGCCCGCCGGCGCTCGTAGTCGTGAGTGGACGAGTTATGGCGGGTCGCGCCGTAGCCCGCAGGGCTTCCCAAAGCGGGCGAAGGCAGCATAAAATAGGTAGTTAATCATGCAGACAGAAACACATACCCATACCCACGAAGCGCCCGCGATGGCGCCCGGAGCGCCGATCATCACCGTTACCGAGGCGGCGGCGGGCAAGATCCGCGAGCTGCTGACCGAAGAAGGCAAAGCCGAAAGCGGCCTGCGCGTGTTCGTGCAAGGCGGCGGCTGCTCGGGCTTCCAGTACGGCCTGATGATCGAAGAAGGCAGCGGCGTTGGCGATCAGCTGTTCGAGTCAAACGGCGTCAAGCTGTTTGTCGATCCGGTGAGCATCAGCTACCTCAAGGGTGCCGAAGTCGATTTCGTCGACACCATCACGGGCGGCGGCTTTACCATCAAGAACCCGAACGCGACCTCGACCTGCGGCTGCGGCTCGTCCTTCACCGCCTAGGATCGCGCCATGGCCACCACGGCGGCCGTTCCTGACCTGGATCGTCTCCGCCCGGCCGGCACCAAGCGCTCGAGCAAGCGCGACCTGATCGTCAACGTGTTCCTCAAGCAGGAGGGACACCTGAGCGCCGACGACCTGGTCGATCTGATCAAGCGCGAGGATCATCGCATCAGCCGCGCGACCGTCTACCGCACCCTGCAGTGGATGGTCGACGCGGGCATCGCCCGCAAGGTCGATTTCGGCGAAGGCCGGTTTCGCTTCGAGCATTCCTACCGGCACCCGCGCCACTTCCACCTGATCTGCAAGACGTGCAACCGCTCGTACGAATTCCTCAGCTCCGACATCGAGGCGCTGGTCGAGGAAGTCGCGGCGGCCCGCGCCTTCACCGCGCGCCAGAGCGTGGTGCAGATCTATGGCAGCTGCGACGCCTGCAGCACCGGGCGCGCGCCTGACGAAGACAGCACCAACTCCGAGCTGCTGTTTGCCCGCGACGCGCTCCGCATCGCGATTGCAACCGAACGCAGTGGCATGGAGTTTTACGGGCGCGGCGTCAAGCTGGTCAAGGACGCCCGTGCGCGGGAGGTGTTCCGCAAGCTGGCGACCGAGGAAGTGCATCATCTGAAGAAGCTCGAGCTGCGCTACCAGGACCTGCTCAAGCAGGATCCGCGGCTGGAGTCGCGGCCGACCTTCCTGTTTTTCAAGGGCGCGGCCAACGGCCTGTTCTCGACCGGCAGCGAGCAGCTGCGGCGCGACGGCGTCGACGACCTCGAGGCGTATCGCATCGGCATTCGCTGCGAGCGCGGCTCGCACCGCTTCTTCAAGCGCTACGGCGAACGGTTCGAAGACTCCGAAGGCAAGCAGGTGTTCCTGGAGTTTGCCGACGAAGAGCGCGAGCACCTCGAGTTGCTGATTCGCGAGTATCGCGCGCTCGTCAAACGCCAGAGGGCGCCCGGCTACAAGGCGGCCTCGGCGAAGCGCGCGCGCGCCGGTGGACGCGACAAAGCCAAGGTCCGCGCCCGGTCCGCACAGCGTTGATCGACCTTCACCTGCATACCACTGCCTCCGACGGGCGGCTGACCCCGGCCGAGCTCGTCGTCCGCGCCGGCCAGGCCCGGCTCACCACGATCAGCGTGACCGACCACGATACCGTGGCCGCGGTTGCCGACGTCACCGCCGCCGCGCGAGCCGCGAACATCCGCGTGGTGCCCGGCATCGAGATCACGTCGATTGACGATGGCCGTGACGTGCACATGCTCGGATATTTTTTCGATCCGGCCAGTGCCGCGCTCGGCCGGTTCCTCGAAGGCCAGCGCGCCTTGCGGGTGGCGCGGGTGCGCGAGATCGGCATCCGGTTGAGCGAGCTTGGCATGGATGTCGACGTCGAGTCGGTGCTGCAAGCGGCCGCAGCCCGGCCGGGGGCGTCGGTCGGACGCCCGCAACTGGCGCGGGCGCTGGTAGCGGCGGGTTACGTGGAGTCGGTGCAGCAGGCGTTCGAGCAATGGCTCGCCACCGGTCAGCCGGCCTACGTGCCGCGGACCGGCCCGAGCCCGGCGACGGTGATCGAGGTGATCCACCAGGCCGGCGGCGTCGCGTCGTTCGCGCACCCCGGCGTGACTAAGCGCGACAGCTTGATCGTGACGCTGGTCGATCGCGGCCTCGACGCCATCGAGGCCTATCACTCGGATCACGCGCCGGAAGACGAACGCGCCTACCAGCAACTGGCCACGCGGCTGGGAATCTTGATCTCAGGCGGCTCCGATTTCCACGGTGACCCATTCGACTCGCCCGAGCGACCGCCCGGCGGTCGCTCGGGCTCGCTCAGGGCAGGCCCATCGACTCCGCTCAGGGCCGGCGATCCGCCTCGCCGCAACTCGCGCGCGCGCCGCGGCGTTCTCGGGGTGGTGTCGCTGCCTGCGCCGGCGTTCGACGCGCTCGAGGCCAGGGCACAACACAGAAAGCAGGCGTCGTGACCAATCCGGCGGCGCCGCTGATCGACATCCAGGGGCTGGTCAAGAACTACCAGGGGCTGCGCCCGCTGCGGATGCAAGCGCTCACCGTCAACCCCGGCGAAGTCATCGCCATCGACGGTCTGGACGCGATCGCCGCGGAGACCCTCGTCCACCTGATCACCGGCGCGACGCTGCCCGACGTCGGCGATGTGTCGCTGTTCGGACGCAACACGCGATCGATCACCGACGGGCAGGCGTGGCTGAACTCGCTGGATCAGGTCGGGATGATCACGGCGCGCGGCATCCTGATCGACGCGTTCACTGTGCTGCAGAACGTGGCGATGTCGCTCACCCTCGATGTTGACCCCATCGATCCGCGCTTTCTGCCCGAAGCCGGCGCGCTCGCGCGCGAGGTCGGGCTCGACGCGGGCGGCTTCGACCTGCCGACGGGGCGGACGACCGCCGACATCAAGATGCGCGTCCACCTGGCGCGCGCGCTGGCGCTCGGGCCCAGGGTGCTCATCGCCGAGCATCCTTCGGCGACGCTGCCGAGGGAATCGGTCCCGGCCTTCGCGGCCGACCTGGCCAGGGTGGCGCGGACGCGCGGCCTCGGACTGCTCGCGCTGACATCCGACGACGCGTTTGCCCGGGCGCTCGGCGGCACGCGGCTCGTGCTGCACGGCGGATCAGGTGACTTGAAGCCAGTCAGCTTGCTGAAAAAACTCTTTCAGTGAGCCGAGCTCGAGATAATTCACCGGAGGCCAGAAGGCCAGGAGTTATGTATTTCAAAAAACGTTCTCCTGATCTCCTGAGCTCCTGTTTTGGTTTTGCATGCGGCCCGCACTGATCCTCTTCGACATTGACGGCACCCTGTTACTGAGTGGACGCGCCGGCCTCCGCGCGATGACCCGGGCGTTTCGCGACACCTTCGGCATCGAGCGGGCGTTTGAGGGCACGCACTTCGCCGGCCGGACCGACTCGTCGCTGGTGTCGCTGGCGCTGCAGGGCGCCGGCCTGCCCGACACACCCGAACAACATGCGCGCTTCCGTGACGCCTACGTGCCGCTGCTCGCCGAGGAGATCCAGCACCCCGGCACCGGCCACAAAGGACTGATGCCTGGCGTGCGCGAGCTGCTGGATGCGCTGTCGCTGTTTCCGGATGCCTATCTCGCGCTCTTGACCGGCAACTATCGCGACGCCGCCGCGATCAAGCTGACCCACTTCGAGATCTTCGACTATTTCGAGTGGGGCGCCTTCAGCGACGATTCCGCGGATCGCAACGCGCTTGTGCCGATCGCGCGCAGCCGCGCCGAGACCTACGACGTGCCGCCCGTCGCGCTCGAGCGGGTCATCGTGATCGGCGACACGCCGCACGATATCGCGTGCGCGAGCGTCGCCGGCGCCCGATCGATCGCGGTCGCAACCGGCGGCTATTCGGTGGAGGACTTGCGCGCGGCAGGCGCAGACGAAGTCGTCGCCGATCTCTCGGACACGGAGGCGGTGATTTCGCTGCTGATATGATTCCGCCTTCGCCAAGGCTTCCGCCTCCGCCACGGCGACGGCGGGACAAGTCGGCGAGACAGGCGTTGGAAGCGAACGGGGCCCGGTGGCCCTCCCGGTCTTCAAAATCGGTCGCTGCCTCCTTGTGGGGCAGGCTGGGTTCGACTCCCAGGCGCTTCCGCCATTCTCGCCGCGGCTCGAAATGGCGTCATCGCCTGGTCGTAAGTCAGACCGGCTTCGGCCTTCGGCCTCGCCTAAATCGGTTCGACTCCCAGGCGCTTCCGCCATTCGACTCACCAGCGTTCCGCCTCCGGCGCACCGCAGGTTCGCTCATGGCGGGCCATGTGCATGTCGAATGTCCTGCGAATCGAAGGGCAAGCGCTCAGTCCGCGATCCCCAACCAGTAAGCCAGGTAGCGCTGCGTCTCGAATAACGTAAAGCGCAGCGTCGATCGGTTGGCCCACCACCGATCCACATCCGACCTGTCGTAACGGGATGCGCGCATGATGACCTTCTTGTCGCTGCCCAGCACGCGCCGCATCGACAGGCCGGCCCGGCGGGTGTGCTGCTTGGAAGTGACGACGATGACGCTGGACCAGCCGCGCGCGGTCATGAAGTCGCGCAGCGCCACCGCTTCCTCGGCCGTGCTGCCCATCGGCTTGACAAAGGCGATGGCGTCCCGCGGCACGCCCATCCGCTGCAGCAGGTCGATCTGAACTTCCAACTCGGTCGTGACCTCGATGCCTTGGTCGGTGAGCCAGCGCTCGCCCCAGTCCGCGATCTGCTGGACGAGCACGATGGTCGGCGCCCAGCCGGCGGCGTAGAGATCGCGCGCTTCGAGCGGCCGCTCGTACATGGTGCCGCCGAGCACGTAAATGGCATCGGCCTTGACGAGTGGATCTTCACGGACGAGCCAGGCGCCAAGCCGCGGCACCGCGAAGGCAGTAATGATGAGGAGCAGAAGCGCCGCCGCAGCGGTCGCACGAAGGAGGGCACGTGTCACGTCGACGAACGTCCGGCCCCTTCGTCTGAGGCCGGAGAGGAAGCTGGCTTACAAAACAGAATGACCTTTCAATCTTATCCTTCGATGAGCCGCACGTCCCCCGCCCGAGGACCCTTCTGCGATTCCTCGATGGTGAACTCGACGCGCTGGCCCTCGCGGAGCAATTCGAAAACCGCGCCGCGAACCGAGCTACGGTGAAAGAAGTGCTCGAGACCGGATTCATCACGAATGAACCCAAAGCCCTTGTCGATAAGGAGCCGTGCAATTGTTCCGCTTGGCATGACCTGTCCTCCGATGAACCGAGACCCAAAGGAAACGCCCTCTGAGCCGCCGCACCCACGACACCCGTGGTATCAGAAATGAGGCCGATTACACTGTGGCCACGGCAGGGAGAACGCGCTAAAAGTGGGCCAGTGTAGGCAGGTCAACAATGGGAAGTCAAGTATACGAACGGCGCCAACGCGCCGTTTACGAGGACGTGGCTAAACCATGGTTCGCGCAATAGTTCTGGCCGCGGGCGCCTCGTCCCGCATGGGCCGGGCCAAGGCGGTGCTGCCGCTGGGGGCGAGCGGTGAAACGGTGCTGGCCCGGGTCATTCGCGGCCTCGTCGAAGGCGGGGCGGTCGATGTCACGGTGGTGGCCGGCGCCCACCTCGACGCCGTGCGGGAAGCCATGCCGTCTGATCGCCGGATCCGGCTGGTCGAGCACGCCGGGTGGCAGAAGGGGCAGCTGTCGTCACTCATTGCCGGGCTCGACGCGGTGGCCGACCCGCAGCTCGAAGCCGTGCTCGTGACGCTCGTGGACGTGCCGCTGGTGCGGCCCGAAACGGTGGCCGCGGTGTTGCGCGCGTGGCGGGCGACCCGCGCGCCGATCACCAGGCCGGTCGACGGCGATCGCCACGGCCACCCCGTGGTCTTCGATGCCGCCGTGTTCGATGAGTTGAGGGCCGCGGACCCGCGCGTCGGTGCAAAGGAAGTGTTTGCGGCGCACCGCGCGCGAATCCTCGACGTGCCCGTGACGGACGAGGGAGCGTTTCTCGATCTGGATACTCCCGACGATTACGAACGGGTTCTGAAAGGTTCTGAAAGGTTCTGAAAGGTTCTGAACCCCTCGGAACCCCTCTAAACCTTTCGGAACCCTTCTGAACCTTTCGGAACCCTTCTGAACCTCTCTATCCGATCGTGAAATCGATGCTGGCGCGCGTCGTGCCCCAATCGATGTGAAGCGTGGCGCCGGCAGGCGTGTCCTGGATCGAGAAGGTCAGTTGCTCGGCGGGCTTGGGCGCCTTGCCGAGCGTCATGGGCGCGCGGCCGAGGTCGGCGGCCTTGCCCGGGTAGGGGATGCCCCATTGCCCGGTCTTGCTGCTGAGGATGAGGTGCCAGGTCCCGCCAGTGGGAATCGTGTAGATCGTGTAAGTGCCTGGTTCCACATGCAGGTTGCCGATCATCAGCATCTTGTCGGTCTTGAGCGTCGTCGCTTCATCGGCGCCGGTGCGCCATTCCTTGTCGGCGAACGGATCGACGTCCTTGCCGGGGACGCGGCCCTTCAGCGAGGGGCGGCCGTATTCGATCGAAAGGTTGCCGCCGTCGATGGTCCACTCGGTGCGCACGTGCGGACTTCCGCCGCCCCCCGTTTTCAGCTGCGTGGTTTTCTGCGCACCCACTGCGGTGCCAAACGCCAGCGCGGCCACGACAATCGCTAGAACGGATCTCGTCATTAACTCTCTCCTTGTCACGATTATAGATGAACCCTCGCGAGGGAACCTTCGTGAGGACCCCTCGTGAGGACCCCTCGTTAAGACAGATCATACGCGGCGATGGTCTTGCGATCGCGGACGTACAGCGTGCGGCCGACGAGCGTCGGCGGGGTCCAGGCGAGGTGTTCGAGAATCTGCGCGCGGGCCAGCACCTTCAAGCCTTGCGCCGACACCGTCGCGAGGCCGAGCGTACCGTCTTCGTCCAGCACGACCAGTTTATCGTCGGCATATAGCAGCTGCGCGCGGGCGAAAGCGCGGTCCTGCCAGGCCATGGCGCCGGTCTTGACGTTGACCGCGGAGAGAAACGACGGGCCGAAGTCGCCGCTCGACATGTACGCCATGTCGCCGATCCGGATGATGCTGCCGATGTGCGCGCGCAAGCGGCCGAGCGCCCACTTCTCAACCACGGTGGTGGCGCCGCCCGATTGGCGAAGCTCGAGGGCGCGGCTGCCGGTACCGTACGCCGACGAAAAGATCAGCAAGCGATCGGCGGGCGACCAGATCGGCGTGCTGATGTTCAAGCGCCGGCGATGCGATCGCCGCCGAACAGCACGACTTGCGTTTGCCCGTCGACGCCGATCAGCACCGGCGACGCGGGCGCATACTCGACGTCGCCGGCCTTCCACACCAAGGCACCAGTCTCTGGATTGAACGCGCCCAGCGCCTGCGATTTGCCGCCGATCGGCAGCAGGACGGTGTTGTTGTAGAGCAGCGGACTGTTCGCCATGCCGCGATTGACCGAGGGCGCGCCGTAGTCCTTGATCAGATCGTGCGACCACAGCACCTTGCCGGTGTTCTTGTCGAGCGCGAAGAACTCGCGACGCGATCCGACCGTGAACAACCGGTTGCCGACAAGCAACGGCGTGGCGTGCGGGCCGGCGCCCTGGCTGAAATCCGCCCCGGCGGTCGGCGAGCCGTAGCGGTATTCCCAGATCGTCTTGCCGGACTCGGCATCGAGCGCGATGACCGCTTCTTCCTGGCTGCGGCGGACAGTCGACATCAGGCCGAGCGGCCGGTACATCGTGAAGAGCCGGCCGTTCTCCACCGATCCGCTGGTCGTCGTGGGCGTCTCGCTGCTAGTGGCAATCGCGGCGCTGGCGGCGTGCCTGATCCCCGGCCGCCGCGCCCTCAGAGTCGATCCGCTATTGGCGTTGCGAGCTGAGTAAATGCATCGCACAGAAGCACAGAAGCACGGAAACACCGAAAGCCTTTTTCGAAATGCTTTCGCATTTTAGAAACGTGTTTTCCGTGGTTCTGTGTTTCCGTGTTTCCGTGTGATGTATTTGTCTCTAGCAGGAGCTTGGCGTCTTCTCGACGTTGAGGTCGAACAGGGGACGCAAGTTGGTGCCCGCGATGTTGCCGGCAAACGCCGCGACCAGCCACAGCCAGCCGTGCAGGCTGCCGGATGCAATGCCGCTGAAATAGGCGCCGATGTTGCAGCCGTAGGCGATTCGCGCGCCGTAGCCGAGCAGGATGCCGCCAATCACCGCGGCGGCGAGCGACCGGCCTGGCACCTTCCACACCGGGGCGAAACGGCCGGCGAGCATCGCCGCCATCAGCGCCCCGAGGATGATGCCGAAGTCCATCACCGACGTCACATCCATCAGGACGCTCGAGCGGAGCGCGGTGGCCTGCGCCGGAGCCGTCCAGTACGGCCACGACGCCACGTCGATGCCCAGCGCGGCAAACAGCTTGGCGCCCCAGAGCGCGAACGCCGAGGTGACGCCCCACGGGCGGCCGCCGATGGTGAGCGTGGCGATGTTCACCGCCGCGAGGCCGACGGCCCCAGCGACGAGCGGCCACGGCCCTTTGAGCCATCGCGGTCCGGCACCAGGGCGCGTCTCGTCGACGATCTGGCCATGACGCTTGCGCTCGGCGACGCGCGTGAACCACGCGATGGCGCCGAACAGGGCGAAGCAAACGGCGAGCCCGAGCCACGGACCCATCGTGGTCACGAGCGACGTCGCGGGAAACGCGGGCTGCGCATTCCACCACGGCGTGTGCGCCGTGCCGATCACGGATCCGATGATGAAGAAGAACAACGTCACGAGCATGCGCGCGCTGCCGCCGCCGACGCTGAACAACGTGCCCGAGGCGCAGCCGCCGCCGAGCTGCATGCCCAGCCCGAAGATCAACGCGCCTGCGGCCACGCCGACGCCGGCCGGCGAGACCGATCCGCGCAGCGGCTGCCCCAGGAACGAGCCCGCCGCCAGCAGCGGGAAGAACACCGCGCAGGTGAGCGCCAGCATCAACATCTGCGCCCGCAGGCCCGCGCCGCGGCGATCCGAGATGAAGACGCGCCACGACGAGGTGAAGCCGAACGCGGCGTGATACAGCACCACGCCCGCGCCGGCGCCGACCAGAAATAGCGCGCCCTGGCGCCAGTTGATCGCCGTGCTCAAGTACCAGGCCGCCAACGCGATCACCATGGCCGTAATCGCGGCCGGCCCGGGCACGAGGGCGCGCGATTCAATCGCGATCGGCGCGGTGGGATTGAGCGTCTGTGTCGTCATGGTCCTAGAACGTAACTCCCGCGCTCACCCCGAAGGTGCGCGGGCGGCCATTCTCGCCGATAAAGCCCGACGGCGCAAAGCCGGGGTAAGGAATGGCGATGGGCACATACCACTTGTCGAGGGCGTTTCGCACCCACGCCTCCGCGAACACGTACTTGCCGCGCGCGCCGGCGCGCAGGTTGAGCAGCCCATACGCGTCCTGCCGGGCGGTGTTCGCTTCGTCGTATTCGAAGGCGCCCGACAGCGCCAGCTCGCCGCGTCCGTACAGGCTGACGCTGGAGGTGACGGCCCGGTTCACCTGGGCGCCGACCAGGGCCGTATAGTCGGGCGTGTAAGGAATCTTGTTCTGGGCGACATCGGCGCCGCCCGACGAGGTGCCCTCGCCGAATCGCGCGCTGGTGATGCCGAGCGTCGCAAAGACGTCGATCGAGCGATGGGGGCGTGCGGTGACTTCGAACTCCATGCCCCGGCTGCGCGCCGACCCGACGTTGGCGATGAAGAACTGCCCGGGCACGAAGCGGTTCGGCACGTTCAGCTGAAGGTCGTCCCAATCAATGTGGAAGACCGCGGCGCTGGCCGATACTTTGCCACCGGCGAAGGTCGACTTCACGCCGCCCTCGATGTGCCACGCATGCTCCTCGCCGTAGGCCTCGCTTCCCGGGAGCGCGGCCGGGTTGAAGCCGCCGGCCTTGTAGCCGCGGCTTACCGAGGCATAGGCCATCGTGTCGGGCGTCATGCGATAGCCGAACGCCAATTGCGGGGACACGTCCGAGAAGGAGGCTTCGGCCGCCACGGTGTTGCCGGGAAGGAACGCCGGCGTGAAAAACGTGTTCAGCGTGGCGTCGCTCGTCTCGTGATCGAAGCGCAGGCCCAGCGTGACATCGGCCTTGTCGTTGAAGGTCAACGTGCCTTGCCCAAACACGCCGACGCCGGTGCTGTCGATGGCCGACTGGGGGGAGGTCAGTGCGATCGGAAACGGAATCTGCGGTGACAGCACGAACGCGGCGAGCGTGTTGACGGCCAGCTGATCGTAGTTCTGCTTGAAAAAATTGACGCCGCCCTGCCATTTCAGCATCAGGTTGTCCCGCATCGCCATCGGCGCATTCGCCGGCGACGCGAACCGGATCTCCTGCGTGAACTGAAAGTCTTGTTCCTCGTTGTTACGGGTCGCCAGGGGAAGTGGCGTGTAGTCGAGGTCGGTTGCGTCTTCGGTGTTCCACTTCACGAAGCCGGTCGTGGCGTCGATCGCAACCCGCTCGCCGCTGCCGCGCAGGTTGAACGTGGTGCCGTTGATGTCGCGGTTGGTAAAGCCCTCGAAGTCGCGCGCCACCGTGAACGCATGCTGGCGAATCGCGGCCAGGTCGCCCAGCGCGTAGTCGCCGTCACGATTACGCTCGTGCGAATGGATCACGCGCGCTTCCCAGTTCTGTACCGGCGTCAGCAGCAGCTGCGCCTTGGCGAACGTGCCGTCGCGGAAGTCGAGATCGTTGCCGGTGATGGTGTTGGTGGTGTAGCCGTCACGCTGCTGACGCCCCGCCGCCAGGCTGACGGCCGCCTTGCCGCCCACCGGTCCCGAGACGCTGCCGCGGACTTCCTTCGACCCGAAATCGCCGAACGGCGCCACGATCGATCCGGTCCACTTCGCCGTCGATGGCTTGACGCTCGAGATGTTGATGATGCCGCCAAGCGTGTTGCGCCCGAACAGCGGGCTCTGCGGCCCGCGCACGAATTCGATCTGATCGACGTCGAGCAGTTCGATGCTCGATGAATTGCTGTTCAGCTGCGGCACGCCGTCGATATACGTCGTAATCGCGGGGTTGCCCGGGCTCGAGCCGATGCCGCGAAACCGCGGGTTGCTGACCTTGCGCGCGGTGAACTCGGTGAATACCGTGTTCGGCGCAAGGAACGCCGCGTCGCTGACGATGCGGATGCCGGCGTTGGCGATGGAGTCGTTGGTGATCGCGGTGACGCTGACGGGAACAACTTTCACGTCAGCGGATTCTTTCTGCGCAGTCACGATCACGGTAGGCAGCGTGACCGTCGGCGGCTGGCTGGCTTGAGCGTAGGAAATCGTCGGGATTAACAGGCCCATCAGGACGGCAATACGAATCGTGAACATCTGGTGAATATACAAGAACTCTCGGCGCCTGGGGCTTGGGGCGTGGGATTGGGGGTACGGGACTTGGGACTGAGGGCGTGCGGGGCGACGGCGATCGACGTCAGATTCGTATAGGCTATCCGGTGCATGGCGCGCTGGCTGGTTCTTTCAGGCATGCTCTGGTTGCTGGCTCTGATCATGACGAGCGCACAGCCGGGCCGAGCGTCGTTTCCAGGCACAATCGATCAACACCCGGCAATCGACTATCGTGGCGCGGCCGTCGCTGACGCCGTGAGCCGCCTGCCCGCCGGCGTCCTCGCCTTCGAGGGCCAGCTGGGCTACCTGCGGTCGGTGCTGGCCGCGCTCGACATCCCGGTCGAGTCGCAAGTGCTGGTGTTTTCGAAGACCGGAATTCAGTACCCGTTCACGGGTCCGGACAACCCGCGCGCGCTGTACTTTAACGACCACGTCGTGGTCGGCTACATTCCCGGCGCGCCGATTCTCGAGATCGCCTCCCACGATCCGCGGCAGGGCGTCATCTTCTACGCGGTGAAGCAGGATCCCGCCTTACCCGCCGCGTTCAAACAGGTGCCGCAGTGCCTCAGCTGCCACCTCACGGGGAACACGCTCGACGTCCCCGGCTTGCTGGTGCGCAGTATGTTTACCGGCCCGGACGGCCGGACCATGCCCCAGCTGGGGAGCTTCATAGTGGACCATCGCAACCCGCTCGAGCAGCGCTGGGGCGGCTTTTACGTCACGGGTGAGCACGGCGCCGCGCGCCACATGGGGAACGCGATGGTCACCGACCTGTCGCATCCGGAGGCGGCGATCGGCGCGGCCACATTGAACCGTGCCACGCTCGATCCGCGCGTTGATGCGACGCTCTATCCTTCCGCGTCGAGCGACATCGTCGCCTTGATGGTGTTCGATCACCAGGGCTACGCCGTGAACCTGCTGACGCTTCTGGGATGGGAAACCCGCATCGCGAAGGCCGAATCGCGAAGGGACTTTGCCACGGGCGAGCCCGGGGCCCCCGGCGCGGCAGCCGCGCTGGGGTGGGAGCTGCGTGCCCGCGTGCGCGAAGTCGCAGACTATTTGTTGTTCGTCGACGAAGCGCCGCTCGTCGCGCCAATTCAGGGCACGTCCGGATTCAGCAAGACGTTTGCCGCTGCCGGCAGGGGCGACAGCCGCAACCGATCGTTACGCGAACTGGATCTGAAGACGCGGTTGTTGAAATATCGCTGCAGCTACATGCTGTATTCCCCGGCATTCGACGGCCTGCCGGCTGAGGCCAGGGCCGCGGTGATCTCACGGATGAAACAGGTTCTCGAGAGCCGGGCTGATGGGGCGGTGGTCCAGGAAATCCTCGGCGAAACGCTGACGGGGTGGCGGTGACGCGGTTGCTCTGGGTGGTCGCCGCAGGTGGTGTTGGCAGCGGGGCGCGCTATCTGGTCGGCTTGTGGGCCGCTGATCGTTTCGGACCGGCGTTTCCGTACGGCACCTTGATCGTAAACCTGAGCGGGTGCCTGCTGATCGGCGCTGCCTGGCAAGCAGCCGCGGCCCAGTCGTGGAATCCGGATGTTCGCGTCGCCGTGATCGCAGGTTTTCTCGGCGGCTTCACCACCTATTCCGCCTTCAATCAGGAAACACTCCTGTTGCTGCAGAGCGGCGCGACCGGCGCGGCCGTGGTCAATATCGCCGCGACACTCGTCGGCGGGCTCGCGGCCGGGTGGCTCGGTCTTGTTGTCGCGCGTCAACTGATCGGATAGCGCCGGCGCCGTGTAAGAGAAGTCCCGGATAGGGGACCCATGTTCGTCTCAGTCGTGCGGCTTGCGCACTCCCACCAGATCGGGTTCCTCGCGGAGCGGCGGAAAATCCTCACCCTGGATCTTCTCCGGGTGTTTTTCCGGACCGAAGTGTCCGAGCGACACCGGCGCGCCACGGCGCGCGGACTGATACAACGCGTCGACGACACGGACGTCCCAGCAGCCTTCTTCCGCTGACGGCTCCGGATCCTTGCCCTGCAGCACGCAATCCGAGAAGTACACGAGCTCGGCGGCGAACTGATCGCGGCGGCGGCCCTTCTTCTTCCGGCTCTCCTCGCCGACGGTGAGCGTGTAGCCGAGCGCCTCGGCATACTCGTAAGCCGGCTCGGCGTGAATGTTGCCTTCGGTGCCGACGACGCGGAAGTCGGAGACGCCGTTGGCGTCGAAGCTGGTGGTGAAGGTGGCAAGGCGATC
>JANOZI010000520.1:0-3871 GCA_031429375.1 Acidobacteriota bacterium
GCTGGCCGATGTGGCGCAGGGCCGGTCGGTGCAACGGTAGTAAAAAACAAGAGAGGGCTATTCTTACCTGCGTTCTTTTGTTTTTGCTACCGTTGCGCCGACCAAGCCGGGCGGAGCCCGGCGCCGCGGGTCCTCAGCCAATCGGCGTAATCTGCGTAATCTGCGGACCAAACAAAAACGCCCGGCCCCCTTTTCGGGAACCGGGCGTCGCTGCGTCATCTCTGCCGGCTTTACCTACTCGACGTAGCTGTATCCGCAGTTCTCGCACACCCACATGCGGCCCTGCTTGTACATGTTGTAGGCGCACTGCGGGCAGACGCGGTACTCGCGGCCCTCGGCGTCGACCAGCTTCTTCTCGCCGTCCTTCTTTTCGCCGTCAGCGAACGGATCCTTCGGCGGCTCTTCCTTCTTCTTCTCTTCTTCCGGCTTAGGCTGCGGCTGCTGAGGCGCCGGCACCGCCTGCGCGAACGCGGGTGCAACGGCCAGGCCGATGGCCGCGGCAAACATGGCGGAACCGCGCAAGAAGCTGCGGCGATCGAGGCTGTTACCCGTCAGGTTGTCGAACATGGACGTTGTCTCCTGAAGAAATTATAGCGCACGCTGAAAATCCGCTTGCGCTCGAAGAGTCCAGCCGAGCTCCGGCGCGATTTTGCCGTAGCCGCGGGGATTGTTGTCGCGGCGAAGGAGAAAAAAGCCGGGTGGGACATCAGCGGCTCACTTGCGACGCCCCACCCGGTGCTTCCCCTCTGTCGTTGTGATTCGAAGAATACGACAGCCCGTTCACGGGTTTGTAATCGATTGTCTTTCAGGGCGGGGATATGGCAGGGCTTCCATCGATATCAGCGCTGCACGATCCGCGTCAGCGAAGCTACCGCCGCTCGTCGAGCATGGTCACTCCAGCACGAGAGGGCCCGTGCGGTCCTTGTCGGCCTCGATCAGCTCGGGATACTGGTGGAACAATCGCGCGCACGCATTCCACCTCAGCAACGCATCGTCCTGGTCGACCGGTTTGACGGCGTCAGCGCGCTCGAAGGCACGCATCGCCTCGCGCAGCCAATCGCCGGCCTTGACAAAACGATCCGGGCCGCCGCGGTCGAGCAGCACGCGCGCGCGGCGCTCGGCGACGACGCCGGAGTAATACGCGCGTTCGTACTCGGCGCCAAGCGCGGCCACCAGCTCGCGGGCGCGGGTCACGACGCCGGCCTCGCCGCGCGGGAAGGTGTCCGTGAGGGCGAGAATCAACGTGACGTGAGCGGCGCGGTTCGACGGATCGACGCGCAGGACATCCTCGCAGATGCTCTGCGCCTCTTCAGGCTCGTTGAGCAGGCGGTAGTGCTCCGCCTTGGCCAACGCGGCCGGAATGGCGGCGACGGAGAGCCGCTTGAGTTCAAACATTTCTTTGTCCATCGCGGAACTAAAGGTCGGTCAAGCGCGGAACTGACGTTCCGTCCTTCGCGGAACTAAAGTTCCGCGCTACAAGTTGGTCCCCGTGACCATCCGCAAGAGCCGCGACACCGGATCGTAGAAGCGATCGACGACGCGCTCCTTGAGCGGGATGATGGCGTTGTCGGTGATGTGGATGTGCTCCGGGCACACCTTGGTGCAGCACTTGGTGATGTTGCAGTAGCCGATGTTGCTCTGGTTCTTGAGATCGGCGAGCCGGTCGTCGGTATCGAGCGGATGCATCTCGAGCGCCGCCGCATAGACGAAGAACCGCGGCCCGATGAACTCGTCGTGCTTGTCGTGGTCGCGCAGCACGTGGCACACGTCCTGGCACAGGAAGCACTCGATGCACTTGCGGAACTCCTGGACGCGATCGATGTCTTTCTGCGCCATCCGCCAGGTGCCGTCGGCGGCATCGGGCTTGCGCGGCTTGAACTTCTTCAAGCCTTTCTTGGTGCGGAAGTTCCACGACACGTCGGTCACGAGGTCCTTGATCAACGGGAACGTGCGCATCGGCTCGACGGTCACCGGTTGGTCGAGGTCGAGCGAGTTGAGGCGGCTCATGCACATCAGGCGCGGCTTGCCGTTGATTTCGGCCGAGCACGACCCGCACTTGCCCGCCTTGCAGTTCCAGCGGCAGGCCAGATCCGGCGCCTGTTCGGCCTGGATCTTGTGCACCGCGTCGAGCACGACCATGCCTTCGGAGATCTCGGTCGTGTAACTCGTAAATGCGCCGGCGCCCCCGCCGGGCTCGCTTCTCCAGATGCGAAAGGTGGCCTGGCTCACTGCTTCTGCTCCTCGATGACTTGCTGCAATTCCGCCGGCAGCTCCGGCAAGGGGACGCGCGACACCTTCATCGCTCCATCCGCCTGGCGCGCGATCGCGAAATTGAACGTGCTGAACTCGTTCTTCTTGTCCGGGAAGTCGTCGCGGAAGTGACCGCCGCGGCTTTCCTTCCGCTCGATCGCCGATCGCGTGATGGCTTCGGACACGTCGAGCAGGTTGCGCAGGTCGATGCAGGTGTGCCAGCCGGAGTTGTATTCCCGGTGGCCCTCGATGCCGGCCCTGGCCGCGCGCTCGTTGAAGCCCGTGAGGCGCGCCAGCGCGTCCTGCATTTCGGACTCGGTGCGGACGATGCCAACCAGGGCCTGCATGGTGTCTTGCAGGTCGTACTGCACCTTGTAGGGATTTTCGCCCGACGCGCCGCGATCGAACGGCGTCAGCGACGCCTTGATCGCGCGCTCGACCGCGCCATCGTCCAGCTTCGCCGCGGTGGCCTTGCGCGCATGTTGCGCGGCGTATTCGCCGGCGCGCTTGCCGAACACGATCAGGTCCGACAGTGAATTGCCGCCGAGGCGATTGGCGCCGTTGATGCCGGCCGCACACTCCCCCGCCGCAAACAGCCCCGGAATGGTTGACTCCTGCGTGTCGGAATCGACGCGCACGCCGCCCATGATGTAGTGCATGGTCGGGCCGACTTCCATCGCTTCCCTGGTGATGTCGACGTCGGCCAGCTCTTTGAACTGGTGATACATGCTCGGCAGCTTGCGCTTGATGTGCGCTTCCGCGCCGGGGAGCTTCTCCTTGATCCACGCAATGTCGAGGAACACGCCGCCGTGCGGTGAGCCGCGGCCGGCTTTCACTTCACGGTTGATGGCGCGGGCCACGTGATCGCGGGTCAACAGCTCCGGTGGCCGGCGCGCGCTCTTGTCGCCCTGGGTGTAGCGCCAGCCTTCTTCCGGGTCTGACGCCGTCTGCGGTTTGTAGTTGTCGGGAATGTCGTCGAACATGAAGCGCTTGCCTTCGCTGTTGCGAAGCACGCCACCCTCGCCGCGCACGCCCTCGGTCACGAGAATGCCGCGCACGCTTGGCGGCCACACCATGCCGGTGGGATGGAACTGGATGAACTCCATGTCGATCAGCTCCGCACCGGCGCGATACCCGAGTGCGTGGCCGTCGCCGGTGCCTTCCCAGCTGTTGCTCGTGATCTTGTAGGCGCGGCCGGCGCCGCCGGTGGCGAGCACGATGGCCTTCGCCGCAAACGCGTGGAACCTGCCGCGCTCGCGGTCGTAGGCCAGCACGCCCGCGGCGCGACCGCCATCGAGCAGCAACTCGATCACCGTGTGTTCCATGTGCACGGTGACGCCGAGGTAGGTGGTGTGATCCTGCAGCGTGCGGATCAGCTCGAGGCCGGTGCGATCGCCGACGTGCGCCAGCCGCGGATAGCGATGCCCGCCGAAATTACGCTGGTTGATGCGGCCATCGGGCGTGCGGTCGAACACCGCGCCCCAGGCTTCGAGCTCGCGCACCCGATCCGGCGCTTCCCTGGCGTGAATCTCGGCCATGCGCCAGTTGTTCACGTATTGACCGCCACGCATGGTGTCCGCGAAGTGGACTTTCCAGTTGTCGCGATCGTCGTTGTGCCCCA
>JANOZI010000521.1:0-2541 GCA_031429375.1 Acidobacteriota bacterium
AACGGGGAGAGTTGGGTCGCCGCCGGTCAACCCGTGGCCGGCAACGACGCGATGGTGAAGATCACCTACGAGTTGCGCGGCGCGCCGTTCGAGGTCGAGATTCCGTTTTTGAAATAACGAATTTAGAATAACCACTAACCAATGGAGTCTTGGGGCTTGGTTATGGTTAATTGGTTATTGGTTATTCGTACCTGAGGCTCTCGATCGGATCCAGCCTCGAAGCGCGGCGGGCGGGATAATAACCGAACACGATGCCGACGAGCGCGGCAATCCCGAACGCCGACGCCACCGTCGCGAGCGACACCTTAGTCGGCCAATCCAGGATCGCCGTTAGGGATTCCGCGGTGACGAGACCGATCGCCACGCCGATGGCGCCGCCGATCAGGCTCATCACCATCGCCTCGACCAGGAACTGCAGCAGCACATCGCGGCGGCGGGCGCCGACCGCGAGGCGAATTCCGATCTCCTTGGTGCGCTCGGTGACCGACACCAGCATGATGTTCATGATGCCAATGCCGCCGACGATCAACGAGATCGCCGCGATGCTTCCCAGCAGCGCCGTCATCGTCGAACCGGCGCGGCTGAGCGTGCTCGACATCTCCTGCAGCGTCACCTCGTCCAGCTTCGGCATGTTCGCGAGCGCAAACGCGGCCACCGATGTGTAGAGGCCTTTGGTGACGTTTGCGGCCGCCTGCGTCTTTACGGTGAAGTCGTCGACGCTGCCGGTGCCGCCGCCGGGCGCCTGGTTGCCGCCCAGCCCCGCCGCGGTCGCGGACTGCCGCCCGCGGCGATGCCGGTCGCGCAACAGGTCGGTCACATCGGCGGCGATGCGCGACGCCTCGCCCGCTTGCTCGATGGCGATCGTGATGGTATGGAGATGCCGGATGCCGAGTATCGACTGTCCCGCCGCCAGCGGCACGAACACGGTTTCATCCATGTCGCTGTCGTTGGTGCGGAAGTAGCCAGACACCACGAACGGCCGATCGCCGATCGTGATGCGCTCGCCCACCGGATCGAACCCTTCGCCGAACAGCTCGCGCGCCGCGGCCCGGCCCATCACCGCCGTGTCCGGCGCGTCGCCGATCTTTCCGCCCAGCCATTCCCATCCGTGGATGTCTGCGAGCGGCGCTTCGACGCCGCGCACCTGCGTGAAGAACTGGCGGTGCGCGGCCTTCGCCCAGGCGCGGTTGCGCACGCCGCTGGCAACGGCCTGCACCCCTGTAATCGTCCGGATCGCCTCGGCGTCTTCAGGGGTAAGGGTCGACGCCGTGCCGAGACCGCTGGCGATGTTCATGCTTTCGCCGCCGCGCGTGAAGTTGCCGGCGCTCACCTGGATGATGTTGGTGCCGGCAGACTTCAGCGAGGTCTGCACCGATCCGCGAGCGCCGCTGCCGAGCGCCACCATCGCGATCACGGCGGCCACGCCGATCACGACGCCCAGCATCGTCAGCACGGTGCGGAACCGATTGCGGCCGAGCGCGCGAACGGCGATTTGAGCGCTCACGAGGAGGAAGCGGAGCATCAGTTGAAAGTTGAAAGTTGAAAGTGTCAGTTCTAAGTTTCAGTTTTAAGTTTTGGTTTTTAAGTTTTATTTTTGAACGGGTCTTAAATTATTCGCGGCGGAGGGCGACGATGGGATCGAGTTGCGACGCCCGGCGCGCCGGATACCAACCGAAGAAGACGCCGACGGCCGTGGCGACGCCAAACGCCAGCAGCATCGACAGCGGCGACACGACGGTCGCCCATTGCAGCGTGCGCGCGATGCCAATCGACGCGACCACGCCGACGATGATGCCGGCGAGGCCGCCGGCGGCGCTGATCACGACGGCCTCGACCAGGAACTGGCGCATGACGTCACGCCGCCGGGCGCCGACCGCCATGCGGAGCCCGATTTCGCGGGTCCGTTCCGTGACCGACAGCAGCGTGATGTTCATGATCCCGATGCCGCCGACCAGCAGCGAGACCGCGGCGACCGCGGCGAGCAGCCAGGTCATGGTGCGGCTGGCGCGCTCCATCGTGAGCGCGAGCTGCTCGAGCGTCACCTTTTCGAGCTCGGCGACGTTCGACGCCACCGCGCGCGCCACGCTTGGCGGCAGCCCGCCGGTGGTCAGCGCCTTGGTCGCTTGCGTGATCAAGGTGAAGTCATCCGCCTGGTTGTCGCCGATGCCGTGGCGCACGCGAAGCAACTTCGTGATCTCGCGCGACAGCCGCGAGATGTCGCCCGACGATTCGGCGGTGACGGTAATGTCGTTGAGCTTCGAAAGGTTCAGCAGCCGTTGGGTCGTCGTATACGGCATGTAGACGGCGTCGAACTGGTCGTCGCCGGGCGCCGGCTGCACCACCCACGTGGCGCTGGTGATCACGCCGACGACTTCGAAGGGCTGGCTCCACAGCGTGACCTCGCGCCCGACCGGATTGACGCCCGCGCCGAACAGCCGATCGACGACCACTTGACCCAGTACGACGACTTGCGAGGCGCGGTCCTGCTCGCGCGCGGTGAAGAAACGGCCGCTCGTGAACGTCCACGCGCGCTTGATCGAC
>JANOZI010000522.1:0-1511 GCA_031429375.1 Acidobacteriota bacterium
GCTCGACCGCAACGCCTGTGGATCCAGCTCGGGCACGGGTTCGGCGATCGCCGCCAGTCTTGCGGCGATTGGCGTGGGCACCGAAACCGACGGCAGCATCATTTGCCCGGCGGCGGTGAACGGGTTGGCGGGGCTCAAGCCGACCGTCGGCGTGGTGAGCCGCACCGGCATCATCCCGATTTCGGTCTCGCAGGATACGGCGGGCCCGATGGCGCGCACGGTGTCGGACGTCGCGCTGCTGCTGAGCGCCATGGCGGGCGTCGACGAGACCGACCCGTCAGGCCCGGCGGCCGCTGGCAAGATCGCCACCGACTACACAACGTTCCTCAAGACCGACGCGATCACGGGCAAGCGGTTCGGCGTGGTGCGCCAGGCGATGGGCTACCACCCCGAGGTCGACGCCGCGATGAAGAAAGCGGTGGACGCACTCAAGGCCGGCGGCGCCGAAATCGTCGACGTAAAGATCCCCACGTACAACAATTGGAACGACCCGGAGTTCAGCGTGCTGTTGTACGAGTTCAAAGACGGGTTGAACACGTACTTGAAGAACAGCGGCGCGCCGCACCCCTCGCTCGAGGCGTTGATTGCGTGGAACAAGGCGAACACGGCGCAGGCGATGCCGTTCTTCGGGCAGGAAATTTTCGAACAGGCGCAGGCGAAAGGGCCGCTGACCGAGCCCGCCTACAAGAAGGCACGGGACGACGCGCGGCGAATGGCCGGCAAAGACGGATTAGTGGCGGCGTTGCAGAAAGACAAACTCGACGCCCTGATCGCACCGAGCCTCGGGCCGGCCTGGCTCACCGATCACGTGATGGGCGATCATTTCCTCGCCGCCGGCTACGGCATGTCCGCTGTTGCCGGGACGCCGAGCCTGACGGTTCCGATGGGCGAAATTCACGGACTACCGCTCGGTGTGACGTTCATGGGCGCCGCTTACACTGAGGGCCTGTTGATTGGCTATGGATACGCGTTCGAGCAGGCGACCAAAGCTCGTAAGGCGCCCACATATAAAGCCACGCTACAGCAGTGAAATAAACAATAACCAATTAAGAATAACCAAACCGATTTCGAAATAACGAATAACCAATTTCGAATAACGAAAACACGAGACGATCAGGGTTTGGTTATTGGTACTTGGTTATTGGTTATTCTTCAGGAATTCCACAACCGTCCGCTCGGCAAAGTAACCGTCATAGTCGTTCGGTTCTTCCACGAATGCGCAGTGGCCCCCGTGGGACGTAATCACCGTGGTGATGTGCGGGTTGTTGCGGACTGCGGGGGCGTCGAAGATCTCGGGCGGCACGAAGGGGTCGTCGGCGGCGCTCAGGATCAAGGCGGGTCTCGCCACGCGATCGATCACGCGCAGTGCGCTGGCGCGGTGGTAGTAATCTGCCGCGCCCGCGAAGCCGTGATGCGGGGCGGTATAGCGATCGTCGAAGGCGCGGATCGACCAGATCTTCCAGAGGCCGGCCAGGTCGAAGCCGCCGGGGAACGCGCGTGCCTTGCGCCGC
>JANOZI010000523.1:0-5927 GCA_031429375.1 Acidobacteriota bacterium
TTTCATCACGTAAAACGTCCGGCCGTCGGGCAGCAGTCCGGCGTCGTGCACCGGCACGATGCCGGGATGATCGAGCCTGGCGAGAATGTGGGCTTCGCGCGTCAGCCGCGCCGCGCGGGTCCCGCGCTGGTCGGCGACGTCGAGGACCTTCACGGCGACCTCGCGATTGAGCACCCCGTCCGTTGCCACAAACACCGTGCCCATGCCGCCCCGTCCCGCAATGCCGGTGATGGTGTAACGGTCGTCGAGCTCGGGCCAGGCCGCGGCGTCACGCAGCCGATCGATGGCCCGATCCGAGATCCAGCTCACCGCCTGCCCCGAGCCGGGTCGATGGGCCGGCCGCCGAGCAATTTGGCCGCCTCGGCCTCGAACTCTTCGTCGCTTGACGAGAGCTCACGCAGGCGCTCGAGCACGATGGCGCGAAAGTGGCGGCGCATCGCGGCCAGGTGATTGGTGACGGTCGCGGCCGTGATCCCTAACTCTCGCGCGATCTCGGCATAGGTCGGGCGCGTGCTGTCATCATCGGCCAGGTCGTATTTCGAGAACACCTCGAACATCACAGGCCGGCCGCTTTCGCCCGCATGGCGCTTCAGGTCGGCAACCGATCGTTCCAGCAAACTCCGCACCCACTCCCGATCGAACACATCGTCGGCGTCGGCGCTGACCACTGGTTCGTGACGCCCGATCTCGCCCTCCGCCGTTTCAAAGTCGAGCGGGACCGTGGTCACGCCCCCGCCGCGCTTCAGGCGCCGCTCGGCCTTGCGCGCATTTGACGCGAAGCCGTCGAGACACAGGCGCAGGTAGGTGCGGAACCGCGAGCGCTCGGGATCGTAGCGTTCGACAATGTCTTTCTCGAGCGTGCTGGTAAAGAATTCCTGTGTCAGATCGGCCGCGGTGTCCGGATCGAGCGACCACTTCATTCGAAGGTGCTTGTAGGCCGGCTTCCAATACGCTTCGATGATCGCGGCGTACGCGACGCGGCGCGTTTCTTCGTCGGCGCTGCGCGTGCGCGCCACGACAGACAGGCGGGTATTGGGAAACGGCATTTTGAGTTCAGAGTTTCGAGTTAAGAGTTTAGAGTAGAACGCGAGTGGTTCTGAACTCATAACTCTTAACTCTTAACTGATCAAATGACTGAATGGAATGCTGAGGCCTATCACAAGGTTTCTGGCCCGCAGACCGGCTGGGGACAGAAGGTTCTGGCCCGCTTGACGCTGCGCGGCGACGAGCGGGCGATCGACGCCGGCTGCGGCAGCGGACGGCTGACCGCCGAATTGCTGGAACGCCTGCCTGAGGGCCGCCTGATCGCCCTCGACCGGTCGTGGAACATGTTGATGACCGCGCGCGCCAACCTGCGGCCGGTCTTTGGCCGGCGCGTGTCGTTCGCGCAAGTCGCGCTGCCGGCGATGCCGTTTTGGGGTTGGGCCGACCTGGTCTTCAGCACGGCGACCTTTCACTGGATCAAGGATCACGACGCTCTTTTCGAAAACATCTTCGAGACCCTGAAGCCCGGCGGACGGCTGATGGCGCAGTGCGGGGGCGGGGCGAACCTCGCGCACGCGCGCTCGCTCGCCGCACAAATCATGAGCGTCGCGCCGTTCGCAAGCTACTTTCAAGATTGGCCAGGGCCATGGGAATACGCGTCAGCCGCCGAAACCGCGTTGCGGCTGGCTGAAGCAGGGTTTACCGGCATCGAGACCAGCGTGGAGGCCGCGCCGACCACGCTTGCCACCGATGCCGACTATCGCGAGTTCGTCACGACCGTGATCTATCACGCTCATCTCGAACGCCTGCCCGATGCCGCGCTCAAGCAGGTGTTCATCGATCGGGTCACCGAATTGGCCGCCAAAGACGATCCGCCGTTCACGCTGGATTACTGGCGCTTGAACATCACTGGGCAGAGGCCGCAATGACGCACCCTTGTGTGATTCGACCGGCCGACCATGCGGCCTACTTCGCCGAGAAGATGGGCAAGACGACGATCTTCGCGTCGCCGCGGCTGCTCGTGGGACTGAACGCATTCGAGCCAGGGCAACAACACGCGTTGCACGCGCACGCCGGGCAAGACAAGGTCTATCACGTGCTCGAGGGCGAGGGGGTGTTCCTGCTCGACAGCGGCGAGCTCGCGATGAAGCCCGGCGACCTGCTGATCGCGCCCGAAGGCGTGCCGCACGGTGTCAGAAACACCGGCGCCTCGCGCTTGTTGGTGCTGGCGATCCTGGCGCCGGCGCCCTCTCACAAATGACCGGATGTTGCCGCGAGAACTGCCTGTAATATCCACGGCTATGGCTGTCCTCCCGACTACCGCCGAACTTGCTGAGCGCTACCGCATCTCGGACGGCAGGAAGTTCCACCTCAAGAACATGGACCCGGCCGACCCCTGGGGCAAGAAGCTCAAGAAGATCGCCGACCAGATGATGAAACAGAACTGCAAGCGGCTGGCGAAGTTGCAGGAACGCCTGTACGCCCACGATCGCTGGTCGGTCCTCGTCATCTTCCAGGCGATGGACGCCGCCGGCAAAGACAGCACGATCAAGAACGTGATGACCGGCGTGAATCCCCAGGGGTGCGAAGTCCACTCGTTCAAGGCGCCCTCGACCGAAGAGCTCGACCACGATTTCCTCTGGCGGTCAACGCGCAACCTGCCGCGCCGCGGCCACATCGGCATCTTCAATCGCTCGTACTACGAAGAAACCCTCGTGGTGCGCGTGCACAAGTCCATCCTCGACCGGCAGCAGTTGCCGCGCGAGCTGGTGACGCCGAAGATCTGGACGGAGCGGTTCGAGCAGATCAACGCGTTCGAGCGATACCTGTCGCAGCAGGGTGTGCTGGTCAGGAAATTCTTCCTGCACATCTCGAAAGACGAGCAGCGCACGCGCTTCCTGAGACGCCTCGAACAACCCGACAAGAACTGGAAGTTTTCGCCCGGTGACGTCAAGGAGCGTGAGCACTACGACGAATACATGAAGGCATACGAAGACACCATCCGTCACACCGCCACGGCGTGGGCGCCGTGGCATGTCATTCCCGCCGACCGCAAGTGGCTGATGCGGCTGCTCGTCTCTGCCTCGATTATCGACGCCATCGAATCGATCGATCCGCGTTACCCCGAGGTCGCCCCGGAAGTGCGCGCCGAGTTCGCCAGCCTGAAGGCAGAGCTCGAGAAAGAGGCGAAGCAGGCTAAGGAAGGCAAGGAGCCGAAGGAGAAGGAGGAAAAGCCGGCGTGAGGCGCTGCTCGTGGCCGGGCGAGGATCCGCTGTACCTCCGCTATCACGACGGAGAATGGGGCCGCCCGATGGCCGACGATCGGCGCCTGTTCGAGAAGATTTGCCTGGAAGGGTTCCAGGCGGGCCTGAGCTGGATCACCATCCTCCGCAAGCGCGAGAATTTCCGCCGCGCCTTTGCTGACTTCGACGCCGCCAGGGTCGCCCGCTTTGGCGCCCGTGACATTCAGCGCCTGTTAAAGGACGAAGGCATCGTCCGTCACCGCGGCAAGATCGAATCGACGATCAACAACGCGAAGCGCGCGCTCGATTTGATCGAGGAGAAGGGCTCGCTCGCCGCCTACTTCTGGTCGTGGGAACCGGCCGCGCGCGACCGGCCGAAGCGGCTCACGCGGGATGCGCTGGCAAAGATGAGCACGACGCCGCAATCGACGGCGCTGTCGAAAGACTTGAAGGCCCGGGGCTGGACCTTCGTGGGGCCGACGACCAGCTACGCGTTCATGCAGGCCATGGGCCTCGTGAACGATCACATTGAAGGCTGCGACGTCCGCGCCGACATCGAGCAGGCACGCGCGCGTTTTATTCGTCCCTGAGCGCTGCGGTCGGCTCCACCTTGCCGGCACGCCGCGCCGGCCACCAGGTCGCGAACAAGATCGCCAGCGTCAGCGGCACCGCCATCGAAATGAACAGCCATGCGTCAACCTGGATCCCGTAGAGCACCCGGGCCAGAGCGCGGGCGATCAGCACACCCATCGTCAGGCCCAGCAGCAGGCCAACGCCGCCGACCCGGGCGCTTTCGCGCAACAGCATCGACACGACGTCGCGCGGCCGCGCCCCGAGCGCCAGCCGCACGCCAATCTCGCGCGCGCGCCGGCCGACGGAGTACGAAATCAGCGCGTAAATCCCAAGGCAAGCGAGAAACAGTGCCATGAGCGCGAACATCCCCATGATGTTGCCAAGAAATGCCTGCTCGCGAGTGGTGAAGCGCCGGAGCTCGGTAAACGTCATCACTCTATAGATGGGAAACGCTGCGCCCAGCCGCCGCAGTGCGGCGCGTGCTGGCTCAACGAGGGCAGCCGGTGATCCTGATGCGCGCACCAGCAGGGCCATCGAGCGCGAGCCGCTGGTTGCGTAGGGCAGGTAGACGCTGAGCCGCGACTGCTCCGTCTCTTCGCCCACCTCTTCGTAATGAATGTCTGGCACGACGCCGATCACGCGGAACCAGCTGATCTCCTGCCCGCCTCTGAACCCGATGCGCCGGTTGAGCGGGCTGTCTCCACCCCACCACGCAAAGTCCGCGTGGCGGGGGCCCCGGTCGCCGGGCCACAGCCGGCGCGCCAGCCCCTGGTTGATCACGGCCACGTCGGCCGCGGGATTCTGCGTTTCCGTGGCGGTGAACGTGCGTCCTTCGATCAGGGGCAGCCCCAGCACGTCGAACAACTGCGGCGACATCGCAATGCTCTGGATCGCAATCTCGTCGTTCTCGGTCGTGCGCCCATCCACGACGACCCGCTGCGTGGACCCGCCGTCGTCGCCGGGAATGGCGGTCGTCATCGCCGCCGCGGTCGCGCCCGGCAGCGCGGCAAGCGCCGCCACCGCGCGGTCGTAAAACGCCGCGCGCGCCTGCACCTCGTCGAACGCGTCACCCGCGAGGTAGCTGCGGGCCGACAGCAGCGGACGATGGTCGAAGCCGAGGTCCGCGGTCTGCATGGCGATGAAACTGCGGACCATGAGGTTGGCGCCGATCAGCAATGAGAAGCACAACGCCACCTGGGCCACGGCCAGTGTGGCCTGCAGGCGCTGGCCGGCACGGCCGAGCGAGGCGCCGCGGCCCGCTTCCTTCAGGTCATTGATCAGGTCCGGCTTCGCCGCGCGGATCGACGGAATGAGCCCGACCGCAATGGCCGTGAAAATCGCCGCGCCCACCGTGAACATCGCCACGCGGACATCGACCTCGAATGTGACCCAGTAAGGCATCTCGTCCGAGAGCAAACGGAATATGCCGTCGAGCGCCCACTGTGCCGCGAGCAGGCCGATGCCGGCGCCAGGAATGGCGAGCAGCAGGCTTTCGGACAGCGCGCTCCAGATGAGGCGGCCATGACTGGCGCCCATCGCCGAGCGCACCGCCATCTCGCGCTGCCGCGCGGCGCCGCGCACCAGCATCAGGTTGGCGAGGTTGGCGCACACGATCAGCAGGACGAACCCGACCGCCGACATCAGCACGATGAACACCCGGCTCTGCTCGTTGCCGACATAGGAATTTCGGATCGGCACGACCTGCACGCCGTAGCCGCGATTGCTTTCGGGGTACGACTCTTCCAGTCGCTTCGCAATCGCCGCGATTTCGGACCGCGCCTGTTCGATGCTCGCCTCCGGACGCATCAACGCGACGGCATTGATGTTCCGCGCCGAGCGCGGCGACTCGTCCCAGCGCAGCGGCATGTAGAGCTGATCGCGCACCGGGAACTGGAATCGTGGCGGCAGCACACCCACGACGGTGCGCGCGCCGTCATTGATCATGAAGGTCTTGCCGATGATCGATGGGTCGGCTCCGTAGCGGCGCTGCCAGAGGCTGTGCGTCAGCATCACCGACGTTTCCAGTCCAGGCGGCTGCGCTTCCTCCGGCAGAAAGTGCCGCCCGAGGAACGGCTGCACGCCAAGCAGCCGGAACAGCTCCGGCGTCACCGAGCCACCAACGACCCG
>JANOZI010000524.1:0-5684 GCA_031429375.1 Acidobacteriota bacterium
GGTGGCCTTCGTGCCGACGACGGTCGACGTCGATGCGGCGGTGAGAAATGCGCTCAGCCAGCGCACCGATATCGCCGTGGCGCGCAAGAACCTCGAGAGCAACGACGTCAACATCCGCTACTTCCAGAACCAGTCGCTGCCAGACGTGACCGCCCAGCTCAATTACAACGCGCGCGCGACCGGCGGCCTGAACGTGACCCGCGCGCGAGATCCGCAAACGGGTTTTCCCACCGGCGCGATTGTGGACAGTGTTGGCAAGAGCTTCTTCAGCACGCTCGGCAACACGTTTGCCGGCGATTTCCCGGGCTGGTCGCTGCAGGTGGACATCGCCTATCCGCTCGGCAAGTCGAGCACCGAGGCGCAGCTGGCCCGGGCGCGGCTGCAGAACCAGCAGGCGCAAAAGCAGCTGGCGAGCACCGAGCTCCAGGTCGCCGCGCAGGTGCGCGAGTTCGCGCGCCAGGTGCAAACCAACGCCAAGCGCGTTGACGCGACGCGGTCGTCGCGCGTGCTGGCCGAGCGCCGGCTCGAGGCGGAAGAGAAGAAATATCAGGCCGGCATGACCAGCAGCTTCTTCGTGCTGCAGGCGCAGCGCGACCTGAACATCGCCCGCAACAGCGAGCTGCTCGCGCTCGTCGAGTACGCGAAGTCGGTGGTCAACTTCACCGCCGTCCAGCTGACCCCCCTCTTCTAACACCTTCTCCGATAAACTGTGGCCGTGCCTCTGACGGCCACAGTCATCACCTTCAACGAATCCGCCAATGTGCGGGCCGCGCTCGAATCGATTTCGTGGGCCGACGAGATCGTCGTGGTCGACAGCGAGAGCACCGACGACACCGCCGCAATTGCGCGCGAGTTTACCGGCAAGGTGATCGTGCGGCGGTGGCCCGGCTACATCGCGCAGAAGAACTTTGCCGCGGCGCAGGCCACTCACGACTGGATCCTGTCGCTCGACGCCGACGAGCGCATCTCGCCGCCGCTCGCGGAGGAAGTCCGCGCGATCGTGCGCGACCCCGGGGCCGCGGCCGGGTATCGCATGCCGCGGGTTACGTTTCATCTCGGCCGCTGGATCCGATCCACCGACTGGTATCCCGATTACCAGCTTCGCCTCTACGACCGGCGCCGGGCGCGGTGGGACGGGCGTTACGTCCACGAATCGGTGAAGGCGGACGGCCCGGTCGTCGATCTTGAGGGTGAGATCCTCCACTACGCGTATCGCGACCTGGCGCACCATTTCCAGACGATCGACCGCTACACCACGCTGGCGGCGCGGCAGATGTTCGAAGACGGCCGGCGCGCCGGGTTGCTGGACCTCGCCGTGCATCCGCCGGCCGCTTTCCTGCGCAATTACGTGCTGCGGGGAGGCTTTCGCGACGGCGTTCCCGGGTTGATCGTCTCGGCGATGAATGCCCGTTACGTGGGCCTGAAGTTTGCGAAACTCTGGGAGCTGTGTTCGCCCTCCACATCGACACCGCGCGGACCTGGCGCGGGGGACAACAACAAGTCCTCCTGACCGTGCTCGGCCTGCGGGCGCGGGGCCACCGGGCGGTGCTGGTCGCGCACCCGGACGGCGAGCTGTATCGGCGCGCCTCCGAGGGCGCCGACTTGCTGCCGCTTGCGCCGATGAACGAGATCGATCTCGCCACCGCCTGGCGCTTTTCCCGCATCGTGCGGCAGTGGTCGCCGGCGATCGTGCATGCGCACGATCCGCACGCGGTCGCGATGGCCGGGCTGGCGCTGTCGTTTGCGGCGCCGACGCCGCGGCCGAAGATCGTGGCGTCGCGGCGGGTCGACTTCCACCTGCAGGCGCACGCGTTCTCGCAGTGGAAGTACCGGCAGGTTGACGGCTTCATCGCAGCATCGGGTGCGATTCGCGGCATTCTCGTGGAGGACAAGATCCCGGCGGAACGGATCGCGGTCGTGCACGACGGCATCGACATCGACAAGATTGAGAACCGGCCGGCGACCGACCTTCATGCGGAGTACTGGTTGCCGCACGGCGTGCCGGTGATCGTCAATGTCGGCGCGCTCGTCGGCCATAAGGGGCAGCGCCACCTGATCGACGCGATGCCGATCGTGTTGCCCGAAGTGCCCGATGCGCACCTGGTGATCTTCGGCGAAGGCGAGTTGCGCGCGCCGCTCGAGCGGCAGGTCAAGCACCTCGGGCTGGAAAAGCGGGTGCTGCTGCCCGGATTCAGGGAGGATGTGCTGTCGCTCGTGAAATCGGCCGACCTGTTCGTGATGAGCTCGGTGACCGAAGGGCTCGGCTCGGCGGTGCTCGACGCGATGGCGATGCGCCTGGCCGTCGTCGGCACGCGCGCCGGGGGCATTCCCGAAGCCGTGGTGCCGGGTGAGACCGGCGAGCTGGTGGAGCCGGGGGATCCGAAGGCGCTGGCGGCGGCGATCGTGAAGCTGCTGAAGGACACCGATTTGCGTCGAGCGTACGGTGAAGCCGGTTGCGCCAGGGTGAGAGATCGGTTCGGTGTGGATCGTTTGGTCGAAGGCACCCTCGCCGCTTACCGCCGCTTCGCAGAGGGATGATAGGAGAGGGATGATAGGGGTCAGGTCACGAAAATCACAGTTTGGGATGATTGGGGCCAGGTCACGAAAATCACAGTTTGGGATGATCGGGACAGGTCATAGCCTCGACCGTCGCCACGACCGCAGCAGATTTTTCCATATCGTCGGCGCGACGCCGTTGCAGTTTCTGCAACACAACAAACCGTCACTTTTGAAAAGCGGCCTGTTCTTGTCGATCTGGCAACGGCCCGCACCTTGAAGGTGTCGAGGCATGCCACGAGGACCTCGACTCCAACCACCAGGCGCGAGCCATCACGTCATGTCGCGAGGCAATCGCAAGGCCCAGATCTTCGAGGACGATCATGACCGCGTTCGGTTTCTCGATATCGTCGGCGACGCCTGTGAGACTCACGCGGTTCTTTGCCTGGCGTATTGCCTGATGGGAAACCACTACCATCTCGTTCTCGAGCCGCCGTGCCGCAATCTGTCATCGATGATGCACGACGTGAACGGCGAATACGCGCAGTACTCGAATCGACGCCATGGCCGCACCGGCCACGTCTTCGAGGGCCCCTTCAAGTCGATACCGGTCGAGAACGACCACTACTTACGAACGGTCGTGAAATACGTCGTTATAAATCCAATCGCCGCCGGTCTTGTGCCGGAGGCCTCGGGCTGGGACTGGAGCAGCTATCGCGCAACAGCGGGACTGTCTGAGCCGCCTGTGTTTCTCAATCTCGACTGGATGGATGTTCTGTTTGGAAGCCACGCAAGGCCAGAATGCCAAGCCAGGTACCGCTCCTTCATCGACGAACCGTTCGACATCAATGATGAGAAGCAGCTCGAATTCTTGATGGGATCGCCCGCCTTTAAAATCTCCGTTCGCTCTTACATTGGGGCCTCCATGCATAGGATGGCGCTGCCCAAGGCATACCGTGGCCTCGCCAGGCCCACGCTGGCGGACCTGTTCAGCACCGTTGGCCAGACGAGACCGGAGCGGGATCGAATGATCCGCCGGGCACACGTCCTGCACGGTTATCAGTTGTCAGAAATTGCGACTTCCCTGGGAATGCATCCCAACAGCATGAGCAAGGTCTTGCGGCGCCTAAAAGACATCAAATCTGGAACCACCAGCGGAAAGCCAAATGGAGCCTGTCCCTAATCATCCCAAACTGTGATTTTCGTGGCCTGGCCCCAATCATCCCCTAATCATCCCCGCGGGAAACCGGCCATCCATTCGGCGAGTTCCGTGTGCCCCTTGTCGCGGGCCAGATCGATACTGCTCTTCCCCGCCTCATTGGCCTGGTGCGGATCGGCGCCGTGCTTCATCAGCAACTCCGCCAGCGCGCGGTTGCCGTTGGTGCCGGCTTCATGCAGCGGCACAAACCCCTGCTGCTGCGGCACGTTCGGATCGGCGCCGGCTTCGAGCACCGCGCGCACGATGTCGAGGTTCCGGCTGGCCGCCGCGGCGTGAATGGGCTGCACCTTGAACGCATTCCTCGCCACCGCGTGCACGTCCGCGCCGGCCGCGAGCAGCGCCCGGACCGCATCAGGATGGTTGAAAAACGCCGCGAGGCCGAGCGGGTAGAAACCGTCGGGCGAATACGCCGAGACCCGCGACGGATCGTCACGCAGCAGCATCGCGATGCGATCGACCTTGCCGAGCGCGCTCGCCTCGAAGATGTCAATCGGCGCACCGAGCTCGACCAGCAGCTGGGCGATGTCGGCCTTGCCGTGATACACCGCCAGCAGGATCGCGGACACCCCGTTGGCATCCCGCGCCGACAGCTGCGATCGGCTCGCGCTGACCAGGGTCCGCACCTCGTCGAGCCGGCCGCCCTTGATGGCGTCGAAGATGTCGCTCATGGCGCGATCGATCGATCCAGCTGCAGGATCGCCTCGAGCACCGTATCGGCGACGTCCACGAAAAAGCCGCGATCGATCTTCTCGGCCGTATCGGTCGGCTTGTGATAGTCGGCGTGATCCTCCACGCCAAAATAGACAAACGGGATCTTCGCGGCGTTGAACGGCCCGTGATCCGACTGGTTGGTCCAGTCTTCCACGCCGCCGGCGATCGGCATCGGCTTGTCGTGCCCGAACAGCACCGTGACCGGCGCACGCTTCGCCACGTCGTCGAGCGGCGCCCTCAGCTGCGGCCACGGGTAGGTCCCGGCGATGAAAATCTCGCGCTTGTCGTTGCGGCTCACCATGTCGAGATTGACGTTGAGCGCGATCCGCTCCTTCGGCACCGGCGGCGCGATCATGAACGCCTTTGCGCCCTGCAGCCCCGCCTCTTCGGCGTCGAACGCCGCAAACACCAGCGAGCGGCGGAACGGCGCCTTCTGGCAGTACTCGGCGACGGCCAGCATGATCGCGACCCCCGACGCGTTGTCGTCGGCGCCGGGAAACACGGTGCCGTTGCGAATCCCGAGGTGGTCGTAATGCGCCGACACGACGAACAGCGGCGCCTTGAGATCGGTGCCGAGGCAGAGGCCGACCACGTTGGCGCCTTCGCCCTCGACCCGGCCGTTGAGCGACATGCGCGTGAACTTGAACGGGAACTCGTAACTGCCGGACACCGGTTGAAGGCCGATGGCCTTGATGCGCTCCACGATCCACGCACGCGCGGCGATGCCGCCAGGCGATCCCGCGGCGCGGCCCTCGAACCGCGGGTCGGCGAGCGTCTGCACCGTGGCCATCAATCGCTCGCTGTCGATCCTGAGCGAGGCCGGCCGCGATGTCACCTGCGCGCGGGCTTCGCGCTGCGAATCGATGCGGCGGGCCTCGAAACGGCCCGCCACCTGGAACCAGATGACGGCCGTCGCCACCACGCTCAGGCCGATCACTCTCCGGGTTTTCATCACAATTTCATTTCCATGACCAGATCGCGCTGCGGATCGGTGCCGAACAAGAATACGTGGTCGCCGACCTCAACAAAACCACATTTACGATAGAACGCCTGGGCGCGGGGGTTTTGATCCCACACACCCAGCCACAGCGTAGCGGCGCCGCGCGCAACCGCTTCGGCCCGGACCCGTTCCATCAACGTCTGCGCGATGCCCTGCCCGTGCCACTCGCGGAGCACGTAGAACCGCCAGAGCTCGATCGCCCCGGGGCCGGTTACACAGCCGGGGACTTCGCCCTCCCGGAGTTGCGCGTAGCCGATC
>JANOZI010000525.1:0-2870 GCA_031429375.1 Acidobacteriota bacterium
TCGACCGGCCTCGACATCCTGAGTCACGCGATCGAATCTTTCACGGCGCTTCCGTACACCGGCCGGCCCTTGCCGGCGCGCCCGGCCTTGCGGCCCGCCTACCAGGGCTCTAATCCGATCAGCGATATCTGGTCGCTGCAAGCCCTCCGCATGGTCTCGCAGTTCATCGTCCGCGCCGTCGAGGATCCGTCGGACGATGAGGCGCGTGCCAACATGTTGCTGGCCGCGTCGTACGCCGGCGTGGGCTTCGGCAATGCGGGCGTGCACCTGCCGCACGGCATGTCGTACCCGGTGTCGGGACGCGTCAAGACCTATACGGCGCCCGGCTACGCGTCGGACCACCCGATGGTGCCGCACGGCTTCTCGGTGATTCTCAACGCACCGGCGGTGTTCCGCTTCACCGGACCGTCCAGCCCCGAGCGGCATCTGCAGGCCGCCGAGGCGCTCGGCGTCGACGTGACAGGCGTGACGGCGGCCGATGCGGGCCGCGTCCTCGCCGATCGCATCACGTGGTTCATGCAACGGCTGCACACGCCGAACGGCCTGGCCGCGCTTGGCTACACCTCGTCGGATATTCCCGCGCTGGTGGAAGGCACGCTGCCGCAGCATCGCGTGACGAAATTATCGCCGCGCCCCGCCGGGACCGAAGAGTTAGCCCGGCTGTTCGAGGACGCGATGGTGGCGTGGTAACTTAGACTGCTGCCTTCGTCGCCCCGCCGGCGGTTGATTACAGCGGCATTCCCATCATGGATTCACAGAAGACCGTCGTCATCACGAGACCCGAGCACGTGGCGGCCATCCGGAAACGATTATTGGGCGAGGGTTCGCAATTCGAGGTCTACGCCGACGATTCGCTCCGGGTCTTCGACGCCATCCTGGCCGAGCCGCCCAAGACCCTCGCGATCCACCAGCAGTTTGCGGCCACGTCACGCGGCGCCACGCTGGTGTCGCAGCTCCAGTCAGAATCGCGTCTGAGCGAAATCGAGGTGCGCGTTCTGATCGAAGACGAAGACCACACGCCGCTGCTGTTGTCGGAAATGACCTTCTCGCCCGAGAAGGCGGTGCACGAGGCCTCGCGCCCGCTCGATCGCGCCGGCACGCGGCAGGCGGTCCGCTACGCGATGCACCGCCGCGAGATCTTCGTCAATGGCCAGCCGGGGCACCTGATCGATCTGTCGGTCAGCGGCGCGCAAGTGCAGGTGCCGTCGCGCTTGCGCCCGTCACAGGTCGTCCGGATGATCCTGCCGGACAAATCAGGTGAGCTGCGCAGCCAGGGCACCGTCGCGTGGTCGATCGCCGTGCCGGCCGCGGGAGCCATCCAGTATCGTGCGGGCATTGAGTTCATCAACCCGAACGCGGTGGGGCTGTCGTCGTTCTGCGCCCGATTCGGTGCGCCGGATCCGAAGACCGGCACCGTATGATCCTGGTCGGCACGAGCGGCTACAACTATCCGGAATGGAAGGGCAGCTTCTATCCGCCGGATTTGCCGGCCGCCAGGATGCTGCCGTTCTACGCCTCGAAGTTTCGGACCGTCGAGATCAACTATTCCTTCTACCGGATGCCGACGTCGAAGATCGTCACCGGGTGGGCGGCCCAGGTGCCGGAAGGCTTTCGCTTTACCCTCAAGGCGCCCAAGCGCATCACCCACGACAAGCGTCTGCGTGCGGCCGACGTGGCCGACTCGCTGCAGGCCTTCGTGAGCGTGGCCGGCGAGCTGGGCCCGAGACTCGGCGCGCTGTTGTTCCAGCTGCCGCCGAACTTCAAGAAAGATCTGCCGCTGCTGAACGAGTTTCTCAGCCTGCTGCCGCCGAAAGTGACGGCGGCGTTCGAGTTTCGCAACGATTCCTGGTTGAGCGACGACGTCTACGATGCGTTGCGCGCCCGCAACATCGCGCTGTGCATCGCCGACAGCGAGAAGCGGCAGACGCCGGCGATGACGACGGCGGAGTATGCCTACTTCAGGCTGCGCGACGAGGGGTATCAGGACGCCGACATCGCGCGGTGGACGGAATCGGCGAAAGACCTCGGCACCAGGTGTTCGGACGTCTTCGTGTATTTCAAGCATGAAGACGAGGGGAAGGGGGCAGCGTTCGGGCAACACATGCTCACGCTGCTGGGGATCTCAGAATGAAGATTGCAGATTGCAGATCAATTGCAGATTGTCGATTGCTGATTGCGCTTGCCACGGGGATCCTTGTCTCTTGCTCCACTCCAACCTCCGCACCCACCTCCGCGCCACAAGCCACGGGCGCTACGGTGGGCAAGCCGGTGATCGATGTCGTCGAGTTGAGCGCGAGTGACGCGCGCGATCGCATGGCCTCGGGCAGCCTGACGTCGAAGGCGTTGACAGAGGCGTATTTGGAGCGCATCGCGAAGATTGATGATGCCGGGCCGACGCTGAATGCCGTGATCGAGCTCAATCCATCGGCAGTGAAAGACGCCGAGGCGCTTGATGCCGAGCGCAAGGCGGGGAAGGTCCGCGGGCCGCTGCACGGCATTCCGGTTTTGATCAAAGACAACGTCGATGTTGCCGGCATGGTGAACTCCGCCGGATCGCTGGCGATGGCGGGGCACCGGCCGAAGCAGGATGCCTTTGTGGCCAGGCGGCTGCGCGACGCCGGCGCGGTGATCCTCGGCAAGGCCAATCTCAGCGAGTGGGCCAACTTCCGCTCCACCCGGTCATCGTCGGGCTGGAGCTCGCGCGGAGGGCAGACGAAGAATCCCTACGTGCTCGACCGCAACGCCTGTGGATCCAGCTCGGGCACGGGTTCGGCGATCGCCGCCAGTCTTGCGGCGATTGGCGTGGGCACCGAAACCGACGGCAGCATCATTTGCCCGGCGGCGGTGAACGGGTTGGCGGGGCTCAAGCC
>JANOZI010000526.1:0-3599 GCA_031429375.1 Acidobacteriota bacterium
CGATGCTCCCGACAGCGCGCCGACGCATCGGCAGATGTTCGAATACCTGACGCCGCCGATCTACCGCCAGCCGGCCGTGCCGTTCTCCGCCCTCGCGTGGTGGGCCGGCATGAAGATGTGGCAGAAGAGCAAGAAGAGCCAGTGCGAGCAGGAGATTGCCGACTACCGCGCGATGTTGATGCAAGGGATGAACATCGCGGCGCCGCGCTGCACGCAGTGAACCAGAACCCGAGGGCTTGAGGGCTTAAGGGCTTGAAGGGCTTGAGGGCTTGAAGGCTTTGCCGGCTCAGGCTCAGAAGTTACGCTCCCCGGATTCCCTTTCGGAGCGCCGCGAACGCGGCTGCGGTGCGCCCCCCCAGATGGTCCAGTTCGCGTGCCGCTAGCGGATCAAGAAAGGTGAGTCGCATCGACAGGTCCGACACATAAATTCCCTCGCGACACGAGCTGAACGCGATTTCAAGGAACCGGAGGTATTCGATTTCCGAGTCGCGGGCACAACCTTCCACGATATTCGTCGGGGCTGACACGCCGGCGCGTCTCAGTTGGCTTTGCAATCCGAACCGTTCCGCGACAGGGAACTTGTCTGTAGAACGATAGATTTTGATAGCGAGTTCGTCGGCGAGTTTGAACGCGTCTAACTTGCGGTGGTCTCTTGCCATAGCCATTAGAAGTGCAGGGCTCCTGCCAAGCAGCCGTCGAACGATCTGTCGAACACATTCGCCAGTTCGTCGCGGCACCCGCCTTGCTTTCAAGCGCAGAAATTTCTATCCCGAGACGGTCGTCTTATACCAATTAATGCGATGCCCTCAAGCCCTCAAGCCCTCAGCGTCAAGCGCCAAGTGCTACCCTGACGCAGTGGACCTTCTGCTTTGCGTCGCGACCGAACTCGAAGGCGCGCTCCTTCACGATCGGCTGGGTAATGATGCGTCGACGCGGATCATCCGCATGGGTGTCGGGCCCGTCAACGCCGCGCATGCCGTGACGCTCGTGCTCGCCGGCGAGAAACCCAGGGCGATCGTGTTGTGCGGCGTCGGCGGCGCTTATCCGTCATCGGGACTTCGGGTTGGTGACGTCGCCTGCGCTGATACTGAATGCTACGGTGATCTCGGTGCGGCGAGTCCGGCGGGTTTTCTCGACATGAAGGCCCTCGGATTTGCCGTCGTCGCGGCGCCGGTCCCGCTGTATAACGATCTGCCGATGCAGATCTTTCCTTCCGATCGGCGCGTCAAGTTCGTGACGATGACGACTTGCACCGGTACTGATGCGGCCGCCCGTGCCGTCGAGGCGCGCACCGGCGGGGCGGTCGAGAATATGGAGGGCGCAGCGGTGGCGCATGTCGCACACCTGCACGGCGTGCCGGTCGGCGAGGTGCGAGCGATCAGCAACATCGTGACCGATCGCGACACCGGTTCGTGGCGCCTGAAGGAAGCCGCCGCCGCCGCGCAGGAGGCCGTGCTCGCGTGGATCGCCCGCCGATAAACTTCGCGTTTTCGCCCTGTCCGAACGACACGTTCGCCTTCCACGCCCTCGTGCACGGGCTCGTGCCCGGCGTGCAGGTCACGCCGCACCTCGACGACATCGAGGCGCTCAATATTCGCGCGGCGACCGGCGCCGCGGACGTCACCAAGGTGTCGATGGCGGCCTACGGTCATCTGCGCGACCGCTTCGTGCTGCTGCGCGCCGGCGGCGCCGCCGGCTTCGGCGTCGGTCCGATCATCGTCTCGAAGTCGGCGCGGCCGATTGGCGGACGCGTCGCGATTCCAGGCGAGCGGACGACCGCCGCGTTGTTGTTACGGCTGCTGGGCCGGTTCGACACCGTGGCGATGCGGTTCGATCAGATCGAAGATGCGGTGTTGCGCGGAGATGCCGACTGCGGCGTCCTGATCCACGAGGGCCGGTTTACCTACGAAGCGAAAGGACTGACGCAGCTGGCGGATTTGGGCACCGTCTGGGAGGAGCGGATGCAGTGCCCGCTGCCGCTGGCGGCCATCGCCATCCGGCGCGACCTGGCGCCGCGGCTGGCGCCGATCGTCGATGCGGCGCTGCGGGCCAGTGTCGAATACGCCTTCGCGCATCCCGAAGCCAGCCGGCAGTACGTCGCGGCGCATGCGCAGGAGATGGATCCCGATGTGTCGGCCCGCCACATTCAGCTCTACGTCAACGACTACACACTGGCTCTCGATGAGAACGCCGTGCTCAGGATGCTAGAGTGGGGCCGGCAAGAAGGACTATTCCCTCCGGGGGGCGACGCCCTCCCGGTGTTTTGTGATCCGTAGCGCGGAACTTTAGTTCCGCGGTCTGTGTGATGGTAGCGCGGAACTTCAGTTCCGCGATCAGACTGGAGTGACATGAGCATCAAGCTGCGCCTCATCGTGATGAACTTCATGCAGTTCTTCGTCTGGGGCTCGTGGCTGATCTCGTTTGGCGCCTACATGATCGTCACGCTCGGCTTCAGCGGCGGGCAGGTCGGCAGCGTCTACGCCACGATGGGCATCGGCGCGCTCTTCATGCCCGGGTTGATGGGCATCGTCGCCGACCGCTGGTTGAATGCGGAACGCGTGCTCGGGTTGTGCCACGTGATCGGCGCGGGGCTGCTGGTGTGGGCGTCGACCGTCAAGGACTTCGACACGCTCTATCTGATCATGCTGCTGAACGCGATGGTCTACATGCCGACCATCGGGCTGGCCAACGCCGTGTCCTACAAGGTGCTGGAGCAGAAGGGCTTCAACATCATCACGACCTTCCCGCCGATTCGCGTGTGGGGCACGATCGGCTTCATCGCGGCGATGTGGATGGTTGACCTCGCGGGATGGAACCTCGACGCACGGCAGCTCTATCTCAGTGCCGGCGCGGCGTTGTTCCTGGGCGTCTACGCCTTCACGATGCCGCCGTGCCCGCCGGTGAAATCACACGGCAAGCGCAGCCTGGTGTCGGCGCTCGGGCTCGACGCCTTCGTGCTGTTCAAGCGCCGGCAGATGCTGGTGTTCTTCATCTTCGCGATGCTGCTCGGGGCGGCGCTGCAGATCACCAACGCCTTCGGCGGGGCGTACCTCGACGACTTCAAGACGGCGTATCCGGGCACCTTCGGCGTGGAGCACCCGAACCTGCTGCTGTCGATCTCGCAGATGTCCGAGACGCTGTTCATCCTGACGATTCCGTTCTTCCTACAGCGCTTCGGCATCAAGAGCGTGATGCTGCTCAGCATTGTCGCCTGGGTGTTCCGCTTCGGATTGTTCGCGGTCGGCGATCCAGGCCCGCGGCTGTGGATGCTGGTGCTGTCGATGATCATCTACGGCATGGCCTTCGACTTCTTCAACATCTCAGGGTCGTTGTTCGTCGATCGTGAAGCCGACGCCGGCATTCGCGCCAGCGCGCAGGGGTTGTTCATGATCATGACCAACGGCCTCGGGGCGTTTCTCGGCGCGACGGCGAGCGGCTGGGTGGTGGATTATTTCACCGTCAACGGCGTCAAGGACTGGCAGAGCATCTGGTTGGCGTTCGCCGGTTACGCCCTCGTCCTCGGCATCGTGTTCCCGTTCGTGTTCAAGTATCGCCACCACCCGGAGAAGATGGGCCAGGTCGCACACGCGTAAGGCTAT
>JANOZI010000527.1:0-10141 GCA_031429375.1 Acidobacteriota bacterium
GTCGAGCTTCTCGCGCGGGTGAGCCGCACGTATACCGAGGCCGAGCAGGACCGCTACCTGCTCGAGCGCTCGATGGAGACGTCGTCCGAGGAGATGCAGTCGCTGAACCAGCGCCTCGATCAGGCGCGCGAGGCGGCGGAGGCGGCGAATCGTGCGAAGAGCGAGTTCCTTGCGAACATGAGCCACGAGATCCGCACGCCGATGAACGGCGTGATCGGCATGACCAGCCTGCTGCTCGACACCAGGCTGACGCCGGTGCAACGGGAATATGTCGAGGTCATCCGTACCAGCGGCGACGGGCTGCTGACGATCATCAACGACATCCTGGATTTCTCGAAGATCGACGCCGGCAAGCTCGATCTCGATCTGCAGCCGTTCGATCCGAAAGCGTGCGTGGAGGGCGCGCTCGAGCTGGTAGCGCCGGAAGCGTTCGCGAAGGGCCTCATCATGTCCTATCAGAACGATGGCGTGCTGCCGGAGGTGGTGATCAGCGACATTACCCGCGTGCGACAGATCCTGTTCAACCTGCTGAGCAACGCGATCAAATTCACGGAGGCCGGCGAGATCACGGTCACGGCCGCCGCGACGCCGCAACCGTCGTCGGACATGTTCGAGCTGCGATTCACCGTGGCCGACACCGGCATCGGCATTCCGGCCGACCGGCTCGATCGGCTGTTCATCTCGTTCAGCCAGGTCGACGCGTCGACGACGCGGAAGTACGGCGGCACCGGGCTGGGCCTGGCGATCAGCCGCAAGCTCGCGGAGTTGCTGGGCGGACGGATCTGGGTGGAGAGCGAGCCGGGCAAGGGCAGCCGGTTCTCGTTCACGATCATGGCGCCGGCCGGACCTCCGCTCGCGGCACCGGCGAAGCCTGAGCCGGAGGTGGCGGGCCCGCCGCTGGGCGATCGGCATCCGCTTCGCGTGCTGGTCGCCGAAGACAACGTCATCAACCAGAAGGTGACGCTTGCGATGTTGCGCCGCCTGGGCTATCGCGCCGACCTTGCGGCCAACGGCCTCGAGGCGGTCAAATCGGTGCGCATGATTCCGTACGACGTGGTGTTCATGGATCTGCAGATGCCGGAGCTGGACGGCCTCGGCGCGATGCGGCAGATCAGAAGCGAACACGCCAGTGGCCGCCGGCCGCGAATTGTGGCGCTGACCGCGAACGCGTACGACGAAGATCGCGAGGCCTCGCTCGCGGCAGGCATGGACGACTACTTGAGCAAGCCGCTTCAGTTGGACAAGCTGGCAGCCGCGCTCGAGAGCGTGGTACAGCTCCCCCGTCAGCGTGACGATGTGATCACACGGTAGGCAGAAAGCCGCGTGGCGGATAATGGCGTAGTGTCCTGCCGTCTTCGTTTTGCTCCCTCCCCCACCGGTTATCTCCATGTCGGCGGCGCACGGACGGCGCTGTTCAACTGGCTCTACGCGCGCCGGCATGGCGGCACGTTCATTCTTCGCATCGAAGACACCGACGTCGAGCGCTCGCAGCCCGAGATGGTGACGGGCATTCTCGACGGGCTGCGCTGGCTTGGCATCGACTGGGATGAGGGGCCGGAAGTGGGCGGCCCGCATGCGCCGTACTTTCAATCGCAGCGGCTCGACCGCTACCGCGCCGCCGCCCGCGAGCTGCTGGCAAGCGGACAGGCGTTCGAAGACGGCGGGGCGATTCGCTTCAAGGTGCCGCCCGGCAAGACCGCGTTCACCGACAGCGTGCACGGCCCGATCGAATTCGACAACGAACACATCGAGCCGTTCGTGATCCTGCGCTCCGACACCCACCCGACCTATCACCTCTCCGTGGTGGTGGACGACATCGACATGGCCGTGACGCACGTCGTGCGCGGCGACGATCACATCTCGAATACACCCAAGCAAGTGCTGCTCTACCAGGCGTTCGGCAAGACCGCGCCGGCGTTCGCGCACGTGCCGTTGATCATGGGCGCCGACAAACAGCGCCTCAGCAAGCGCCACGGCGCAACCTCGGTGACGGAGTACGAGAAGCAGGGTTACCTGCCCGAGGCGATGTTCAATTTTCTCGCGCTGCTCGGCTGGGGCACCGGCAGCAACGACGAGCTGTTCACGAAAGAAGAGCTGATTCAGCGCTTCAACCTGGAAGGCATCAGCGGCGGCAACGCCGTGTTCAATACCGAGAAGCTGGACTGGTTTAACCATCAACATCTGTTGCGGCTATCCGACGCCGAGCTGATCGCGCGGTTGAAGCTCGACGGCGATGCCGTATGGTTATCGAAAGTCCTCGCATTGCTTCGGCCGCGGTGCAAGAAACTGACGGAGTTTCCCGACCAGCTCCGCCCGTTCTTCCTCGATCCAACCGAGTACGATGCGGAAGGCGTCAAGAAGCACCTCTCGGCGCCGCGGATGCCCGATCACCTGGACGCGCTGCGAGACGCCTATGCGATGGTGTCGCCGTTTGACGAAGCGACGCTCGAGCAGACGCTCCGCTCGCTGGCGGATGCGCGCGGCATCAAGGCTGGCGCCCTCATCCACGGTACACGCCTGGCCATGACGGGTCGTATGGTGAGTCCGGGGTTGTTCGAAATGCTCGTGTTGCTCGGCCGCGATCGCGTGGTCGGTCGCCTCAACCACCTTATTTCGATCCTTTAGAATGCATGACACGGAAACTCAGAATCACCCTTCGACTCCGCTCGCGAAAACGCGACCGTCGCTGAGGGCAAGCGGAAACAGGAAATCACTTTGGGCTTTCTAGAAATGGTTCTCAGTGCTTCCGTGTTTCAGTGCCATGCATTGATATGAAACGACGTGACTTCATCAAGATCGTCGGCGCTTCGCCACTGCTGGCCGGCATCACACAATCCGCGCGTACCGAATTTGACTTCATCATCGTCGGTGCGGGGTCGGCCGGATGCGTGCTCGCCAATCGCTTGTCGGCAGATCGCTCGATCCGCGTGCTGCTGCTCGAAGCCGGCGGGCCCGAGAACGACAACCCCGCGATTACCACGCCGGGCCGCTGGGTCTCTCTAATCGGCTCGCCGTACGACTGGGGCTACGCGACGGACCCGGAGGCCGGACTCGCCAACCGCCGGCTGACCTTTCCGCGCGGCAAGGTGTACGGCGGCTCGAGCGCGATCAATGCCATGACCTTCATCCGCGGTCATCGCCTCTGTTTCGACAAATGGCAAGCGATGGGCAATGCAGGCTGGGGCTATGACGACGTGCTGCCGTTGTTCAAGAAGTCTGAGCGGAACGAAAGCGGCGGCAACGAGTTCCGGGGCGGTGACGGCCCGCTTGCCGTGTCGTATTGCACCGATCCGCATGCGAGCCATCGCGCGTTTCTCGCCGCGGCCTGGCAGAACGGCTTCAGGGCCGATGCCCGCTATGACTTCAACGAGCCGGGCCCCAATAACATCGCCGGCTATTACCAGAAGAACATTCTCGACGGCAAACGCCACAGCGCTGCCGAGGCGTACCTCGAGCCGGTGCTGGCTCGCCCGAACCTCGAGGTGCGATCGCGCGCCCGGGCGACGAAGCTGATCGTCGAGGGCCGCAAGGTGGTGGGGGTCGAATACCTCCGCGACGGCACGATCGAGCGCGCGCGAGCGTCACGCGAGGTGTTGCTCTCGGCCGGCGTGATCGATTCGCCGCGGCTGCTGATGCTTTCGGGAATCGGGCCTGCCGATCATCTCAAGGCAAACGGCATTGCGGTCGTCGCGGATCTGCCGGGGGTTGGGCAGAACCTTCAGGATCACTTGAAGCTGTCGATCCGATGGAATGGCACGACCGAGCTGCCGGGATCGACGGTCACCGCCGGCATGTTCACCCGCACCGATCCGGGCGCGCTGGGCACGATTCCCGACCTCCAGTTCTATGTAGGGCGCGGGCTCGAAACGCCCGACCAGTTCGTGACGATCACGGTCTCGCTCGTGCAGCCCAGGTCGCGCGGCGAGGTGCGGCTTCGTTCCGGCGACCCCGCCGCCGCGCCAATCATCCGGGGAAATTACCTCCGCGAACAGGCCGATGTGGACGTGCTGGTCAAGGGCGTCAAGCTGGCACGGTGGTTTGGTGAGGCCGAGGCGTACGAGCGGCTGCATGCGGGAGAGATCGAACCGGGTCCGGCCGTGAAGAGCGATGCCGATCTTGCCGCGTTTGCCCGCAGGGCGTCCGACACCATCTACCATCCTGCCGGGACATGCAAAATGGGGCCGGCCACCGACACGGCTGCGGTGGTCGACCCCAATCTTCGCGTGCGCGGCGTTGACGGCCTCCGCATCGCCGACGCGTCGGTGATGCCTGAGGTCGTGAACGCCACGACGCACGCTGCCTGCGTGATGATCGGCGAGAAGGCCGCGCTCTTAGTGCACTGAGTCGCGCGAGACTTCCTTGACGAGCTCGCCGGTTTCGCTTCCCTAGACTAGTGGCCCGTATCCGCTGAATCGGTAGCGGATTTCGGAGCGCGGCGCCCGGCTGGCAAGGCGCGACAACCGAGAATACTGAGCGTATTTGAGGGAGGAGCAACGCCGCCAGGCGGGATGCCCCGCCCGAAAGGCGCTACTGATTCAGCGGATGCGGGCCACTAGCGCCTTTCGTCGTGCGGCACCGTCACCGTCGTCGAACACAGGCCTATGTTCCCGGCGAGGTCACTGGCACGGTATGTGAGAGTGTAAATACGGCCCGGTCCACCAGCGGCGCGCTCCGCCCGCAGGCGTCCGTCCGTGTCGGCTGACTCAAGGATGAAGCCCCACACGTCTCCCGTGGTCGAGCCGTCGCCGCCACCTGGAGAGTCGTCCGGCTCGCTGCTTACTGCACTGGCGAGAACGAACCGGCCCGGCCCCGATAGGGGATCGGTGACTTCGACGGATGCCCGCACGTCGACGAGCCTGTGATTGGGCGGCCGGAGAGCATTCGGGGTCGCCCGGCACGTCGCCAACGGCGGGGTCCTGTCAATGTTGATGTTACCCACGGCCGCCGTGGCCTCGTTTCCGGCCTGATCGACTGCCCGCGCGGTGCGTGACTGTGCCAGGCCTTCGGTAGTGACGACCTGGGGCGTGTCGCCGCAACTGGCGACACCGGACAGGCTGTCGGAGCAAGTGAAGGTGACGGTCACATCGGTGCTGTTCCACCCGCTTGCGCTGGCCTCCGGCGACCGGAGCCCCGCGATCTGCGGCGGTGTTTTGTCGATCATGATCGTCAGCGTCCTCGGCGCTTCGGTATTACCCGCGTTGTCGCGCGCGAAATAGGAGATCACTGTGACGCCTTCGGCGCCAATTGGAACGGCGGCCGCACCGCCGGCGGCGGTCGTTTCGGCGAGCGGCATCGCGCCCGCGGCGCTGAAGACGACCTCCTTCGCTCCGGAGCCCAAATTCTCGTCAGTCGCCGTCAACGTGACGGTGACGTCGCTGCGATGCCAGCCCGACGCATTTGCGGCGAATGAGAGGCTGGCAGCCGTCGTCGGGGCGGTGACGTCATCCGGCGCCGGGGCGGCGTGGAAAACGATGGCGCCGGTGTCGGCGAGTGTAAAGCCGTGCTCGCTCGTCGCACCTGGCGCGGCCGTCCCGCGCGTCACGATGTGCTCGCCCTCGTCGCGGCTCGTGTCGATCGAATAGGCGTGGATGCCATAGGGTCCATCGCCGGTGCCAAAGGCATCGACCGAGTAGGAACCGGCCGCGGGGTCACGGATCGCAAGGATGCGCGGCTCACCCGGCTCACCGACGTAGCCGAACTCGCCGAAGTCGTTCACAACCGCGCCCGAGGGGTCGACGCCGATTCGCCTGCCGGCGGAATCGGTCACGAGCACATTCACCGGCGAATCGATGCGAATGACGATCGCAATGTTGGATCCCGGAGGCACGTTGGGCGGATACGCTGCGATGCCGACAGGCGTAATCAAGCCGCTTGCGACGGTAGTGAGGCTGGCCGCGGCACCCCCGCCGATCTGCACGACCCTTCCGGCGAACCACTGGGTCCCGAACAAACCATCCTTGCCGCTCACCATGCGCGTGACCTCGTTGCTTGCGCCGCTCGGATCCCAGAACGGGAGGATCGGCTCGAAGTCTAGCTTTCTCTGTGCGTTGCAGTTCAGCTCTGGACGCAGGAACAGCGCCTGATTGTCGTTGAACGGATTGTCGTCGAGCAGAACCCCGCCGAACTGAGTGAGGAACGGTGTCCCGGTGCCGCTCGAGTTCGACGTCACCACGAGCCCGAAATCCTTGTGCTTGGCGACCTCGCGGAAGCCCGACGGAACGCCGTACGTCCCCGAAGCCGAACCCGCCGGCACGGCGGTGTTGATCGACCCCGGCGGGCAACCGCCGTCACGGTTCGGATCCAGCACGTTATCCAGGACGAAGGAGGAGCCCGCGACCTCCTCGAACGACCCTTGGGACAGCCCGCCGCCGACCTCGTTATATCCGCCGAACAGTCCGACCTGGAGCCCGAAGTAGACGCCGCGAATTGTGCCTTTCAGATCGATGCGGAATGGCTCTCGGTCCCTGCCAAGAACGTTCTCGAGCGCGCTGTAAGTCGCACCGCCAAAGTATGTCGCGTCGGGCATGGCACCCAGGTACCTTAAGGGGGCCACGATCCGCGCGCCCTCCTCCCACTCACCCGTAGCGGGCTTGTACTGAAGGCTCTTGAACTCGGACGCTGTAGAAATAACCAGCCCGTAGATGTCTTCCTTCCCGGTCTTGGGCTTTCCCTTGCCGATGTCGTCGTCGATTACAACCGCCGTCTTCCGCGCCAGGTGCAGTCCGCCGACGTTGGCGACGACGGTGAGGTCGGGGAAGGGGACGGGATAACCGCGACTATCGCTCTGGTACACACCGAAGATCGCGAGCTTCTCGGGTGTGCGGCGACCTTCGCTGCAGCGGAGGAGTGCGTAAACACCGCGCGCATCGTTGTAACGGCCGAGATCGGCCAGGAAAACAACGCGGCCCTGAGAATCGACGATGACGTCGTGCGGCGTCTTCCAGCGATCCGGGCCGTCGAACGGGCTCTCGCAGTACGTCGAAACGGAGCCGCCGCGCACGCGTTTGATCACGCCGCTGACGCCCCAACCGTCATTCTCAGAGATCGCGCCGACGAAGAGATCCCCATCCTGGGGGGCCTCGTAGCCAGTCTGCGCCCTTCCCCCGATCGAACAGAACACGAATATCGTCGCGAGCAACGCGATAAATCGTGTTGCAGGAGACACAGACAGAGATAGACGGACGGGTCCCATTGGAATCAACCTCTTGTGTGCTTGCGCGGGAACGACCGGATGGTGAGCTTCAAAGAGTACGCGGACCGGCGGGAGTTGTCCTGAAAAACCGGCTGAATTGTTCTGAAATTCCCTGAAAATATCAATCTGCCGCGCGCAGCCCTAACCGCCGCGCAAGATCGGTGAAGCGGGGGTCCTCCCGGAGCGGCGCCCACATGGGCTCCACGAGCAGCATGATCAGCGAGCCGGATCGGGCCCGAAAGGACTGCTCGAGCCAGTAGAATGCGTCGTCTTTCGCGCCGAGCCCCGCGTAGGTGGCGGAGAGATTCACCCCCAGTTCAGAGCTGAGCGCGGAATGCCGTTTCAACGCCTTGACTACCTCTTCGGCTGCTTGCCGACGGCCCAGGAGGCCATAGAGATGACCAAGCGTGCCGAGCAGGTCGGTCTGGTGGGCACCCGAGAACTTCGGGACTGCCTGCAGCGTCTCGAGCGCCCTGTTGTAGTTCCCGCGGCGCATGTCGGCCCACGCGAGCACCCGATGAGCGTGAACGAACGCGGGGTCCAGCTCGAGCGCGGCCCGTGCCGCGGTGATCGATTCGTCCACGCGGCCGGCGTACAGCAGCAGTTCTCCAAGGTCCGTCGCGATGATCACGGAAAGGGGATCGAGCTCGTGGGCGCGACCGATGTGCGTAATCGCCTCTCCATGACGCTGCCGGGCCGTGAGGAAGTAGGCATACCAGTGGTGCGCCGTCGCGTACTCCGGGTCAAGCCGCAGCGCATCGAGAAACAACCGTTCTGCTGCCGTCCAGTCCCAGTCGTAGTGCATCTTCACGAACGCAAGCGACGTCGTCGCCTCAGCCGATGACGGATCCAGGGCGAGAGACCGCTCGGAGGCCTGGCGCGCACGGTTCATGGCTACCCCGCGCTCGATGGTGGAATCCGGCGAAGATCCGAGCAGCGCGTAACAGTCCGCCATCGCGGCGTATGCCTGAGCGAAGGCCGGATCGCGTGTCACAGCGGACTGGGCATGCTCGATCCCTTTCAAGTATCCGTCGGCACTACGCTTATTCCAGAAGTACCGGCTCTTCAGGTAAGCGGCGTACGCCTCGGGATCGGCCGTCGGCCGCCGTGGGTGTTGGACCGTCGCGCCGCCCCCTTTCAACTGGAGCGCGAGTGCGCGCGCAACCTGACTTGCGACCTCATCCTGAACGGAAAAAATATTGCCCCAATCAGTGTCGAAATGTTTCGTCCACACTGAGGCGCCGTTTTCAACGCGCACGAGCTGCACCGAAACGCGCAGACGATTTCCATCGCGCTGCACCGTGCCATCAAGCACGGCGTCGACGGAGAGCGCCCGGCCTGCCACGGTGGGGTCCGCGGGGGTTTCGGCGTACCGCCTCACCGCGTCGGTGGGCCTGACCATTACTCCTTCGAACGCGGTCAGGTTGCGAATGATGGCATCCGCAATGCCCAATCCGAAGTGTTCGTCGCCCACGGCGGAGTTCACCGAACGAAGCGGCAGAACCGCCACGGACCTGATCGTGTTGGCATTCGCACTCCTCCACCCGTGGATTTGCCAGAACGCCACGCCGGCCGCGAGGGCTGCCACGATCATTAATCCGAGGAGTGCCCACCTGATTGGCCGCGCCGCCGGCAGCTCATCACCGACCTGCTCGGGTATGAACCGATACCCACGGCCCGGCACCGTGATGATGTGCCTCGGTTGCTCAGCGGTTTCCCCCAGCGCTCTCCTGAGGGCCGAGATCTGTTGATTCAGGTTGTTTTCTTCAACGACGGTGTCAGGCCAGAGGAGCACGATCAACTCATCCTTCTTGACCAGCTCCCCTGGACGCTCGAGGAGGCGCAAGAGTGCATCAGCAGCCTTCTGGCCGAGCGGAACCCGCTGATTGCCGCGCCAGAGGCGCCGGTTCGTCGCGTCGAACCTGAATTCGCCAAACTCGTGAAATCGAGTCTCTCTGGTCAACGCAGGTCCTTGAGGGGGATGGGAGGGCCGACTCACACGGCGTCGCTGTCGCGTCCCGACTTTTTGCGCAGCGTACGACACCATTTATCGCCCGGCGGGTACATGAAGAATTGGGCCGGCCCACCAACACTGCTGCCGTGGTCGGCCCACTCTTCGCGTCGCCTGAGTAATGATCGAGAAAAGACCGCGCTGCTAGTGCACTGAGTCGCGCGAGACTTCCTTGACGAGCTCGCCGGTCTCGCTTTCCTGAGCGTGCAGCGCGACGTCGGCCTGCGAGATGATCCCGCACACACAGCCGCCGGCGTCGAGGACCGGCACGCGCCGGATCTGGTGCTCTTCCATCGTCGCCACCACATCGTCGAGCGAGCAATCTTCAACCACCGAGACTACGGGCGAGGTCATGACCTCGCTGGCCTTGGCTGACCCCGTGTTCAGGCCCTTGGCCACCGCGCGGCAGACGATGTCGCGATCGGTGACGACACCGATGAGCTTTTTCGCGCTGTCGACGACGGGGATTTCACCACAGTCGCACTCAACCATGAGCTTGGCGACTTCGTTGAGAGGAGTATCCGCGGAACAGCATTGCGGATTGGCGGTCATGACGTTTTTGGCAAGGTTCGACATACCTCGTGACCACTTGCAAGTTCGCGACCACGATCTGGCGGTTGAGCTAGGCTGATTTTGGGCATCGCGGGGACGACTTTGGCCCGCCGCCGAGCCAAGGTGACCTTTCGTTAGACCGGGAAGCCAGGCTCTAAAGTCACGCGCCTCGCCTGCTCGAAATGACGCCGCTCGTGCGTCGCGATCAGCCGGCAGCCATCGAGGACGCTATAGGTGATGAACCACGCGAAGGGCGACACCATGATGATTCGTGCGAGGTCCCGGCCGTCGAGCGAGCGGACGCGCGCGGCGGCCTCGTCCTGATGGGCCACGAAGCGCTCGATGATGCGCGGATCGATCCTGCTTGCCGCCGGGACGGCCTTGGG